>NZ_NCJB01000382.1:0-2005 GCF_002282275.1 Polynucleobacter sp. 39-46-10
TATCTGTCATGAAATAGGCTTTATCTGCATTCGCCCTTTTAAGCGATGCTGTCATAAAGTCATTGGTCACGATGTACCAATTTCCCTCGGGTGTGATTCCAGCCTTTTTCCAAATATCCATTTCTTTTTGGTGTGTACCGGATTTATCCCCTCGAGAGATAAAGTTAGCCTGCAAGTTCGCGATCTTTGCATAAGCATCTGCACCACTGCTAGCAGATTTAATTTTTGCCATATCCGCTTTAGGTCCAACGATATAAAACTCATTGGAGCCAATGAGCGTTCTCCCGGTTGCCCAACCTTCAGCAATAGCTTTGTTCACACCAGCTGGTGCATGCACCATAATCATGTCAACCTGCTGTGTCTTAAGTAGGTTGAGGGAGGCGCCGCTTCCCGCCTTAATCCACACCAGGCGCGCACCTTCCTTCTTGTCAAAGGCCTCACCAAGTTGCTGTAGTAAGCCTAATTCCCCAGGGCTACCGGTTGCCAATTTAAAACTCTTGGAACCCTGACCATAGGTGGCTTCTACTTTTGGGGGGCTGGATTGCGCTAGCGATGTTTGCATTCCAAGTCCCATTAATAAAGTGGCAAAAAGTGCACTGATGAATTGGTGTGAATTTTTCATCTAAATTATTTCTTTGCGTTCGGGAAGAATAGCTGTTCACCGTCAATTTTGTAACTGGCAATTACGTCTTGCCCGTTCTTGGAGGTAATCCAGTCAATAAATTCTTGTCCTTCAGCTTTTTTCACATGTGGGAATTTTGCTGGGTTAACCAACATCACGCCATATTGATTAAATAGCTTTGGATCACCTTGAACCAAAATTGTTAAATCACCACGGTTCTTGAAAGAGAGCCAAGTAGCGCGATCAGTCAGGATGTAGCCATTCATTGCTGAAGCAGTATTGAGCGCTGGACCCATGCCTGAACCAGTTTCTTTATACCAAGCGCTTGGCGCAACTGTAATGCCGGCATCTTTCCAATAGCGTAATTCTGCAGCGTGTGTACCGCTCTTATCCCCGCGCGATACAAATGGTGCCTGAGCTGCTGCAACTTTCTGAAATGCTGCTTTGATATCTTTACCGCCTGCAATTTTGGCTGGGTCAGACTTTGGCCCAACCAACACAAAGTCGTTGTACATAACTTCAGTGCGTTTTGTACCAAAACCTTCGTTCACAAACTTTTCTTCAGCAGGCTTGTCGTGTACAAACACTACATCGGCATCACCTCGACGACCGATATCTAATGCTTGACCAGTTCCAACTGCAACCACTTTGACATCAATGCCTGTCTTCATTTTGAAGATAGGCAACATAAAGCCAAAAAGACCAGATTGCTCTGTAGAAGTTGTGGATGACACAACAATACTTTTCTCTTGCGCGTAAGCACAATTGCTGAAAAGTGCTACCGCAGTAATGGCGGTTGCTAATAATCTATTAAATGAGAATTTCATTTGAGTTCACTTTCATTGAGTGTGTTCGGTTAAGATTTGTCATATTACAAAACATCAATATGCAAAAAATTACATATGAGAATTCAGATTCGGCCGACCCTAGTTTTTGGTAGCAAAAACGCAAAAGATCCGGCTATCGTTGATTTGGTGTGGTTAACAGCGTTGCTTAAAGACATTGAGCATGGCAAAACACTGATGTCTGCCTGTAAGAAAATGGGCTTGTCCTACAGAAATGTCTGGCAAAAGCTAAACGATGTTGAACAAGCACTCGGTTTTAAGCTCATCGATAGGGTGAGGGGGCACGGCTCCCAGCTATCAGAATATGCTCGCTATTTGATTCAATTTACTGAAGACTTTGATCAAAAGACAATGCGTTTGGGTCAATCTAGTCTCTCGCACTTAGAAGAAGGATTTTCTCAATTTCGGGTTAAAGATAAAAAACAGCTGCGCTTTGCTAGTAGTAGCGATCCTATTATTCAAAAGGCTGTTTTCGAAATTGGTGGATTTGAGCTCATTACAGCGGGATCCGGTGAGGCTTTGGAGCGCTTACTCAATT
>NZ_NCJB01000383.1:0-2002 GCF_002282275.1 Polynucleobacter sp. 39-46-10
TGCACCTCGTCTGGGAATGTTCCAATTTAATGACAATCCGGATTCAGTTGAGGGAATTGTCTATTTGCGCCGTGGAGAAAATGCTACTGAAGTATTGGCGCGGGTCCGCAATACCGTGGAGAATATTAATAAGCAGATTCTGCCTCCAGGTATTGAGGTCGCACCTTTTTATGACCGACAAGTTCTTTTGGATATCACTATTGGAACTGTAAAACATACTTTGTTTTTCGGAATTTCATTAGTGCTGGCAGTGCTTTTTTTCTTTTTGGGCAACTTACGAGCAGCAGCTGTGGTTGCTGCAGTGATCCCATTGGCTTTATGCGTCTCGTTTATCCAGATGCATCTTTGGAGTGTTCCAGCCAATTTAATTTCACTGGGTGCAATTGATTTTGGAGTAATCGTTGATTCGGCCGTGATTTTGACTGAGAACGTCATGCGCCATTTAGAGGAGGGCGGTAAGCGTCTCAAGCAAAGTATCATCATTGCTACGAGTGAGGTGCAGCGTGCCATGATTTATTCAACGGGCATTATTATTGTTGCCTATTCGCCATTGTTCTTTATGGGTGGTGTAGAGGGAATCATCTTCAAGCCGATGGCCTTTACGATGGGCTTTGCCTTAATCGCGGCAATGATCCTCAGTCTTACTTTCTTACCAGCAATGATCTCTTTGGTATTCGGTGAAAGCATGCACCATAAGCCACCGGGATTTATTACGAGACTATTAAATAGTTATAAACCTTTGCTGCGCAGGTGGATGGATCGACCTTTAACGGTTATTGCGGTCGCAGTATTTGTTTTGGGCTTAACTTTGCTGAGCGTGACTCGCTTAGGAACTGCGTTTTTACCCACTCTGGAAGAAAACAATATTTGGCTGCGGGTGAGCTTGCCCAATACAGTAGATTTGGATTACTCCGTCAAAGTTGCCAATCAGTTACGTGAGACCTTCCTGAAGCAGCCAGAAATTGAGAAGGTTGCTGTGCAAATTGGGCGCCCTGATGATGGCACTGACTCCACGGGCGTATTTAATCAAGAGTATGGCCTCTATCTGAAGAGTCCCGATAACATGCCTAGTGGCTCTAGTAAGAAACAGTTGATCGCCAATCTAGAAAAAGAGCTTAAAAAACTCCCTGGCATGACCTATAGCTTTTCTCAATACATTCAAGACAATGTGAATGAGGCTTTGTCGGGAGTCAAGGGCGAGAACTCAGTCAAGATATACGGCGCCGATTTGGTGGTACTGGATCAAAAAGCACAAGAGGTGATGGCCCAGCTGAGAAAAGTGCGCGGCGTCGCTGACGAAGGTATTCTGAAAGAATTGGGTCAGCCAACCCTCAATATTCAAATCGATCGTGAGAGGGCGGCGCGTTACGGTATTAATGTGAATGAAATTCAGACGGTTGTTGCTAACGCCATTGGTGGTGCTGCGGTTACCAACCTATTAGAAGATGAAAAAACCTTTGGCATAGCTGTGCGTCTTAATCCAGGTAGTCGTAACGATACTGCCGATATTGGCCGCTTATTGGTAGATTCACCAAACGGCTCTGCGATTCCTTTATCGATGGTTGCCACAGTACAACTTTCTGATGGCCCATTCTTCATTTATCGGGAAGCGGGCAAGCGTTACATCGCCATTAAGTTCAGCGTGCGTAATCGAGATTTGGGAAGTGCGGTAGAAGATGCACAACATCTAGTCAGCAAAAACATTACGCTGCCTCCAAATTATTCGATTAGTTGGGATGGGCAGTTTAATCAAATGAAGCAGGCACAAAAAAAGCTCATGTTGATTGTGCCCCTAGCACTATTAGGCATCTTCTTATTATTGGTGAGCGCCTTTGGTAATTTCCGTGATGCGGTGATTGTGATGATTAATGTGCCATTTGCAGCCATTGGTGGTGTGATCGCTTTGCACTTGGCTGGAGAAACGCTCAGTATTTCAGCCTTCTTTGGCTTCTTATCCTTGTTCGGCATCGCTATTCAAGATGGCGTCATTTTGATCTCATTC
>NZ_NCJB01000045.1:0-14529 GCF_002282275.1 Polynucleobacter sp. 39-46-10
CCGGAGAAATTAATTCATGTCTTCTTATAAAGAGCTTTTAGCCCAACGGGAATTGTTGGATAAACAGATTAAAGAAGCGGTTCTACGTGAAAAAGCTGACGGTATTGCTAAGGCTAAACTCATCATTGAACAGTACGACTTAACAGCATCTGACTTATTTAGCCGCAAGGCTGGTGCGCGTAGTTCTAGCGGCAAGGTTGCTCCTAAGTACCGCAATCCATCCACTGGAGATACCTGGACCGGTCGCGGTAAAGCGCCAAAATGGATCGAGGGAAGAGATCGCAGTAACTTCTTGATCTAAGATATTGATTTAAATAGATTTAGTTTTAAAAAAGTCCGCCCAATGTAAATTGAGCGGCCTTTAATCTTTACTGAAATAAGCTCAGCATCTCTAGACACACTTCCTATTGAGCGCCTGGATAAATATAGGCTCTAAGAGTTCATTGCGATTTTTTTCTCCTAAGGTGCTCTCAAGCTCCGGATTGGTAGCAGGATACCCAATAATCAGGGGATTTTGGTCAATTAAGCCGTTTTGAACCTCTTCCTTCAGGACTTCTGGGTACTGCGACCTCACACCTACAGTGTTTTCATCGGCCAGACCCAGTACCCCTGGGTGAAGGCGAATAAATCCCTCATCTACTAATATAGGAATACGTTGTGTATCCTTGTTTTTACTCAAATAATGTATCAGATGAACCTGCTCAACTGGCGGTATTAGGGCATCTAGAAATATTAAGTCAGGTGCAATGGAAACTGCTTTCATGAGGCCTTCTAGGCTATCCACGGATACTTCCATTTCTACTTTTAGTTGCCAGCATTGAATAGATTCGATTAATTCATGGCTATTTTCCACTCGCCTAAATATCCCCATGGCAATACAGTTTTGAGTGGTCTTTTGTCGCATAGCCCTTTTGCGGCGAGCAAGCTGCTGATCAAGTGAGCTTGCCAGGATACGGCGGTGACCCCCACGAGTTTTCCAGGCGATTAATTCTCCCAATTCAACCATTTTCTGGACAGTGCCAAGGGACACCTGCAGAACTTTTGCGCTTTGACGGGTGCTTAGATATTCCAAATCAGGGGTAATTGCTTTCATATGTCCTTAATCTCATTAATTCATTTGAAGATTTAGAGAATACGAATCAACTCTTGGGGAATCTGTCAGGAGCGGTTTAAATCAGAGTAGGAAAATTCTTATTCGGGACTCATATGGGCAAATACCCCCAAAAGCCCCAAAATCAGGGAAAGCCCTTTATGAATCAATGGGTAATCGTGTTAAATTAGCACCGTTGTATGAGTATTCGCACAGATCAATTCGTAAAGCGGTTTAGCCGTAGAGCGAATGGTTTTAACCACAGTTTTTATTCGGGAAACCCGATGAAAGGTGAGCATCATGATGCAGGATCAAAGAGATAACTCCTATCTCTTCGGCGGAAACGCCCCATACGTAGAGGAACTCTACGAATCCTACTTGCACGATCCGGCTTCTGTAGCTGATCATTGGCGAGACTATTTTGATAATGTGAAGCAAATTCCAGCGGTCGATGGTTCATCTAGAACTGATGTTGCTCATGGACCTATTGTTGCTTCATTTGCAGAGCGCGCGAAGCAGGGCCCCATTCGTACAGTGTCCGCCGATTCGGCCGACTCTGCCATGGGTCGCAAGCGCGTTGCCGTTCAACAGTTGATTGCGGCGTATCGTAACGTCGGTAATCGTTGGGCGGATACTGATCCGTTGAAGCGCACAGAGCGTCCAGATATTCCTGAATTAGATCCGGCCTTTTATGGCTTTGGTGATGGCGATATGGATATCGTCTTTAATACCAGCAATACCTTCTTCGGTAAAAACGAGATGACCTTGCGTGATTTATTGCAAGCATTGCGTCAAACCTACTGCGGCACTTTGGGTGCTGAGTACATGTTTATTGCTGACCAAAAGATTAAAAAGTGGTGGCAAGAGAGATTGGAATCAATTCGCTCAACCCCACATTTCAATGTAGATCAAAAGCGTCAGATTCTTGATCGCGTAACCGCGGCAGAAGGCTTGGAGCGCTACCTCCAGGCTAAGTATGTTGGTCAGAAACGCTTTTCACTCGAGGGTGGTGAAAGCTTCATCGCCTGTATGGATGAGTTAATCCGTGAGGCCGGCGCCAAGGGCGTTCAAGAAATCGTCATTGGTATGGCTCACCGCGGTCGTCTCAACGTACTGGTAAATACTTTAGGCAAGATGCCTACCGATTTATTTGCTGAGTTTGAGCACAAGGGCCCAGAGACCTTGCCTGCTGGTGATGTGAAATACCACCAAGGTTTTTCAAGCGATATTTCTACCCCGGCTGGTCCAGTGCATTTGTCATTGGCATTCAACCCATCCCATTTAGAAATCGTGAACCCAGTAGTAGAGGGTTCTGCCCGTGCCCGCATGGAGCGTCGTGGAGATATGCTGGGTGAGCAAGTGATGCCCGTACTAGTGCACGGTGATGCGGCAATCGCAGGCCAAGGAGTCATGCAAGAGACTTTGGCTATGGCTGAAGTTCGTGGCTATTCCACTGGTGGCACGATTCACATTGTGATTAATAACCAAATTGGTTTCACTACATCGGATCCACGCGATTTACGTTCAAGCTTGTATTGCACCGACATCATGAAGGTGATTGATGCGCCGGTATTACATGTGAACGGCGATGATCCTGAGGCAGTGGTGTTGGCAACGAAGTTGGCGGTTGAGTTCCGCAGCTTGTTCCACAAAGACGTTGCAATTGATATTGTTTGCTTCCGAAAACTCGGTCATAACGAGCAAGACTCTCCAGCAATGACTCAGCCTTTGATGTACAAAATCATTGCCGCTCATCCTGGCACACGCAAGCACTATGCCGATAAGTTAGAGGCTCAAGGTGTATTGCCTGCCGGCACTGGCGATTTAATGGTCAAGGAATACCGCGCCGCCATGGATGCGGGCAAGCAAACTTCTGATCCAGTGTTGAGTAACTTCAAGGGCAAGTTTGCCGTAGATTGGTCACCATTCTTAAATAAGAAATGGACTGATGAAGCCGATACCGCAATTCCATTAACTGAGTGGAAGCGCTTGGCAGAGAGAGTCTCAACAGTCCGTGAGGGTTTCCAGGTTCATCCACTCGTTGAGAAGGTGCTAAAAGATCGCGCAGCTATGGGTCGTGGTGAAACGAATATCGACTGGGGTATGGGTGAGCACATGGCTTTCGCATCCTTAGTAGCAAGTGGTTACCCGGTACGTTTGTCTGGCGAGGATAGTGGTCGCGGAACGTTTACCCATCGTCATGCGGTACTTCATAACCAGAGCCGTGAGAAATGGGATGAAGGGGTCTATATTCCCCTTCGACACATTGCTAAAGATCAAGCACCATTCTTGGTAATTGACTCGATTCTGTCAGAAGAGGCTGTGCTTGGTTTTGAATACGGCTACGCTGCAGCTGAGCCTAATACCCTGACTATCTGGGAAGCGCAGTTTGGTGACTTTGCTAACGGCGCTCAAGTAGTGATTGACCAATTTATCGCTTCAGGCGAAGTGAAGTGGGGTCGTGCAAATGGCTTGGTCATGATGTTGCCTCATGGTTACGAAGGTCAAGGACCAGAGCATTCATCTGCACGTCTTGAGCGTTTCATGCAGTTATGTGCCGACACCAATATGCAGGTGATTCAGCCAACGACTGCTGCGCAGATCTTCCATGTATTGCGTCGCCAGATGATTCGTCAGTTCCGCAAGCCGCTGATCTTGATGACACCAAAATCACTGTTACGCAATAAAGAAGCTTCTTCCCCGTTAACCGAGTTCACTAAGGGTGGTTTCCAAACGATTCTTCCAGAGCGTGATGACAGCATCGACGGTAAGAAGGTGACTCGCTTAGTAATGTGTTCCGGTAAAGTTTATTATGATCTCGCTAAAACTCGTACCGAGAAAAAACTTGAAGATGTGGCGATTATTCGTTTGGAGCAACTCTATCCGTTCCCACACAAAGCATTGACTGCTGAGTTGAAGAAGTATCCGAACCTAGAAGAGGTTGTGTGGTGTCAGGATGAGCCGCAAAACCAAGGCGCTTGGTTCTTTGTTCAGCACAATATTTTGGAGAACATGTCTGAAGGCATGAAGTTGGCATACGCAGGTCGTCCAGCATCAGCTTCACCAGCTTGTGGATATGCCCATCTCCATCAAGAACAACAGAAGTCTCTTCTTACTGCAGCATTCGCAAAACTAAAGGGTTATGTCATTACGAAGTAATCGTAGACGTTGCTCAATATACAAATACTAAATAGGATTAATCATGGCTATTTTTGAAGTTAAAGTTCCCCAGCTCTCCGAGTCAGTAGCAGAAGCTACTTTGTTGCAATGGAAAAAGAAAGTCGGCGATGCCGTTGGTCAAGATGAGATCTTGATTGAAATTGAAACCGACAAAGTAGTATTAGAAGTTCCAGCACCATCTGCTGGCGTGCTTACAGAGATCGTGATTGCTGACCGCGGTACTGTTGTAGCAGAGCAGTTGATTGCAAAGATTGATAGTACTGCAGTTGCTTCTGCAGCTCCTGTAGCTGCAGCTGCCCCAGCCCCAGCAGCTGCTCCAGCTAAAGCTGCCCCTGTAGCGAAGTCATCTGGCGCAGTTGCTGCACCTTCTGCTGCAAAAATCCTCGCAGAGAAAAATCTCGACGCTGGTCAGGTTTCTGGTTCTGGACGCGATGGCCGTATTACTAAAGGCGATGCATTAAATGCTTCTGCCGGTGGTGCAAAATCTGCTGCCTTGCCAAGTGCACCGTTGCCGATGGGTGATCGCCCAGAAGAGCGCGTGCCAATGAGCCGCTTGCGTGCTCGTATTGCTGAGCGTTTGCTTGAGTCCCAAGCAAACAATGCCATCTTGACTACATTTAATGAAGTCAACATGGCTCCAGTAATCGCTATGCGTAACAAGTACAAAGATCAGTTTGAAAAAGTCCATGGCGTGAAGCTAGGTTTCATGTCTTTCTTTGTTAAAGCTGCTACCCATGCTTTGAAGAAGTTCCCATTGTTGAATGCTTCTGTTGATGGTAATGACATCGTCTACCACGGTTACTTTGACATCGGTATTGCAGTTAGCTCACCACGTGGCTTGGTAGTTCCAATTCTGCGTGACGTTGATCAAATGAATTTGGCTGATATTGAGAAGAAGATTGCTGAGTTTGGCGTTAAGGCTCGAGAAGGCAAGTTGTCATTAGAGGATTTAACTGGCGGCACATTCTCGATCTCTAACGGTGGCGTATTTGGCTCCATGCTTTCAACTCCAATTATCAATCCTCCACAGTCTGCAATCCTAGGTATTCATGCAACTAAAGAGCGTGCAGTGGTTGAGAATGGTCAAATCGTGATTCGTCCGATTAACTACTTGGCTTTGTCATATGACCACCGCATCATTGACGGTCGTGAGGCAGTTCTAGGTCTGGTTGCTATGAAGGATGCACTGGAAGATCCTTCACGCCTCCTTCTTGATTTGTAATAAGGAAGAACATGAGCCAATCATTTGATGTATTAGTAATCGGCGGTGGCCCAGGTGGCTACATCGCCGCGATTCGTGCCGCACAATTAGGCTTCAAAGTTGCCTGTGCTGAATCGAATGCTTACGACGATCCAAAGGGTGAGGTCCGCTTAGGTGGAACTTGCTTGAACGTTGGTTGCATTCCTTCCAAAGCCCTGTTGGCCTCTTCTGAAGAATTTGAGAAGATTAGTCATCATGTTGCTGACCACGGTATCACCGTCGGATCAGTGAAACTTGACTCAGGCAAGATGATCGCTCGTAAGGATGCGATTGTGACCAAGATGACTGCTGGTATTCAGTTCTTGTTCCGCAAAAACAAAATTACTTTGCTAAAGGGGTATGCCTCTTTTGAAGGTAAGGGCGCAGACGGATATCAAGTCAAGATTGATGGCAAAGATAAAGAAGTGGTTACGGCCAAAAACGTGATCATTGCTACTGGATCAAAAGCGCGTCACTTGCCAGGTATTCCTGTCGATAACGTGTTGATTAGCGATAACGAAGGCGGCCTGAAGTTTGATTCCATTCCGAAGAAGCTTGGTGTGATTGGTGCTGGCGTAATCGGTTTAGAGTTGGGCTCTGTATGGCGCCGTGTGGGCTCTGATGTGACTATTCTTGAGGCGCTCCCAACTTTCTTGGGTGCCTGCGATCAAGGTATTGCAAAAGAGGCTCATAAGATCTTTACCAAGCAAGGCCTCAAAATGAATATGGGCGTTAAGATTGGTGAAGTGAAGGCCGACAAAAAAGGTGTAGTTGTTAATTACACTGATAGCGAAGGTAAAGCTCAGAAATTAGAGTGCGATCGTTTAATTGTTTCTGTTGGTCGCGTTCCGAATACCGAAAAACTAGGCCTCGATAAGATTGGTCTCAAAGTGGACGAGCGTGGCTTTATTCCAATTGACGATCACACTTGTGCAACCGCAGCGCCTGGTGTTTATGCAGTGGGTGACGTGGTTCGTGGACCGATGTTGGCACATAAAGCGGAAGATGAAGGTGTGCTTGTTGCTGAAACAATCGCAGGTCAAAAGCCGCACATCGATTACAACTGCATTCCTTGGGTGATCTATACCGATCCAGAAATTGCTTGGGTTGGTAGAACTGAAGAGCAGCTGAAGCAGGCTGGCATTGCATACAAAGCAGGTCAGTTCCCATTTGCTGCTAATGGTCGCGCCTTAGGCATGGATCGTGCCGATGGTTTTGTCAAAGTTTTAGCCGATGAAAAAACAGATGAAATCTTAGGCGTTCATATCATTGGCCCAAATGCTTCTGATTTAATTGCTGAAGCAGCTGTAGCAATGGAATTTAAAGCGGCAGCTGAAGATATTGCTCGTATCTGTCATCCACATCCAAGTCTATCGGAAGTGGTTCGCGAAGCAGCATTGGCGACGGATAAACGTGCGTTAAACATGTAATTGAAAGCATTAGAGTATTACCATCAAGAGTTAAAAGCGCGCGGGTATCAAAGTGATCCCGCGCAGCTTGCTGCTATTGAGCGCTTGCAGCGCTGTGAAGATGAGTGGATTGCTTATAAAGAAATTCGTAGCAATGGCTTAAAAAAGAAACTCTTTAAACCAAAACTCCCCCGAGGCGTCTATTTATGGGGTGGTGTTGGACGTGGCAAATCTTTTTTGATGGATTGCTTCTTTGCGGCATCCCCTTTGGAAAAAAAGATCCGCATTCATTTTCATGAGTTCATGCGAGAGGTTCACCGCGAGCTTCACGAGCTATCTGGTATGGCTGATCCGCTGGATGAACTATCTAAAAGAATTGCCAATAGATATCGACTCATCTGTTTTGATGAGTTTCATATCAATGACATTGCGGATGCGATGATTCTGTATCGCTTGCTCACCGCGCTGTTTGAGGATCGCGTCCAATTTGTCATGACTTCAAATTACCAACCCAGTCAGCTTTATCCAAATGGCTTGCATCGTGATCGTTTATTGCCGGCTATCAAATTACTGGAAGAGCAACTTGATGTCTTAAATGTAGATGCAGGCAATGACTATCGTCGCGTACAGATGGCTCAAGTTCAGGCTTATCTCACACCAGTTAACGCCGCAACTCACGCAATATTGATGCAAATGTTTCAGACCCTGATTGGAAATCAAAAAGAAACGATCCGCCCAGTTCTCCGTATTGAATCTCGTGAATTAAGACCCCTGCATATGGCTGAGGGAGTGGTTTGGTTTGACTTTCAGACCCTCTGCTGCGGTCCTAGGTCTCAAAATGACTATTTGGAGATAGCCAACCAGTTTCATACAGTTATTCTGTCTGGAGTACCTTATATGCCCCCTAGAATGACCAACGAAGCCCGTCGTTTTATTTGGCTGATTGACGTTCTATATGACCATAAGATCAAATTAATCATCTCTGCAGAGGTTCCTGCGGTGGATTTATATACCGAAGGCCAAATTACCAGTGAGTTCTCTAGAACGGTTTCCCGCCTGATTGAGATGCAATCCCGTGACTACCTAGATGCACCTCGCCGGGTAATTGATACCAGCTTGACCTAAAATAAGGTCATGATCAGCAATTCCAGCCTAAACGCCGATTTACACTGTCATTCCGTTGTGTCCGATGGAACCTTAACGCCTGAGCAGTTGGCTGAACGCGCCCATGCGAATGGCGTTCGTTTGTGGGCTCTAACGGATCATGATGAATTGGGTGGTCAAGAGAGGGCCCAGGCTGCCGCAAGCTCACTTGGGATGGACTACTTGTCTGGGGTCGAGATTTCAGTGACCTGGATGGGTCAGACTATTCATATCGTTGGCTTGGGAATTGATGCCGCCCATGCAGGAATTCTAGAGGGCTTGCGATTAACCCGTGAAGGTCGCGGTAATCGCGCCAAGCAAATGGCTGAGCAATTATTAAAGGCCGGCATACCTGGTGCTTATGAAGGCGCTCTCCATTTTGCTGGCAATCGGGACCTTATTTCACGTACACACTTTGCACGATTTTTAGTGGAGCAGGGCGTATGTCGGGACACTGAGCAAGTCTTTAAAAACTATTTAGTTGAAGATAAACCGGGTTACGTGCCGCACTTGTGGGCAAGCTTAGATGATGCCGTTGCTTGGATCAAAGGGGCTGGGGGTGCTGCGGTCATTGCGCATCCTGGCCGTTACAAGCTGAGTGCCATGCAGATGGATGAGCTCTATAAGCACTTCAAAGAAATCGGCGGTATGGCCATTGAGGTGATTACTGGTAGCCACAGCCCCAATCAATATCAAACCTATGGCAAGATTGCCCAGCACTATGGATTCTTAGCTTCTCGAGGCTCGGATTTTCATGATCCCGAAGAGAGTTATATTGATCTGGGCACATTGCCTCATTTGCCAGACCACTTAACCCCGGTATGGTCCCTATTTCACTAACCGATTTCTCCTATTTGCTTAATAAGTTTTAATTACCCTTAAAGAATAAAGATCAAGATGTTTGCAGAACGCGTTCTCTCTGGCATGCGACCAACTGGTAGCTTGCACCTCGGCCATTACCATGGTGTTTTAAAGAACTGGGTTCGCTTGCAGTCCGAGTATCCCTGCTACTTTTTTGTAGCAGACTGGCATGCGCTAACGACTCACTATGAAACCCCAGATGTTATTGAGCAATCCGTATGGGACATGGTGATTGACTGGTTGGCTTGTGGCGTTGATCCAAACCAAGCTACTTTATTTATTCAGAGCAAAGTGCCTGAGCATGCAGAGCTATTCTTATTGCTATCTATGGGTACTCCATTGGGCTGGTTAGAGCGGGTTCCAACCTACAAAGACCAAATCGAGAAACTCAAAGAGAAGGACTTGCAGACTTATGGTTTCTTAGGCTACCCCTTATTACAGGCTGCCGATATCCTAATGTATCGAGCGCAGTTTGTTCCGGTAGGCGAAGATCAGGTACCACACGTTGAGATGACGCGTGAAGTGGCGCGTCGTTTTAATTATCTTTATGGACGTGAACCTGGTTTTGAAGAGAAGGCGTTGGAGGCTGTTAAAAAATTGGGTAGCAAGCGTGCCAAGATGTACGCTGAATTGCGTGTCGCTTTTCAGGAGCGAGGTGATGATGAGGCACTAGAGCAAGCTAAAGCATTGCTGCAAGAGGCGCAAAGTCTTTCGATGGCTGATCGGGAAAGATTATTCGGTTTCTTAGAAGGCGCTCGCAAAATTATTCTGCCAGAGCCACAGGCTTTGTTAACCACTGCATCGCGCATGCCAGGTATTGATGGGCAGAAGATGTCTAAGTCTTACGGCAATACGATTGCCATTCGTGAAAAGCCTGAAGAGGTGATTCGCTCAATTCGTACGATGCCAACCGATCCTGCTCGGGTTCGCAGAACCGATCCAGGCGATCCTGCGCGTTGTCCCGTGTGGCAACTCCATACGGTCTATTCAAGTGAAGACACCAAAACCTGGGTTCAAAAAGAATGCCAGTCCGCAGGTATTGGCTGCTTGGAGTGTAAGCAGCCCGTGATTGATGCAATTCTTGCTGAGCAGCAACCCATGTTCGAACGTGCCCAGAAGTACTTGGATGATCCTAGCTTGTTGCGTTCCATTATTGCGGATGGCTCTGACAAGGCGCGCAAGGTTGCTCAAGAAACCATGCGCGAGGTCCGTGAATCGATGGGCTTAGCGTACGATTAAGGTCGCCCCTTGACTGCAATACATGGTGTGATCGCAGATGCCTCTCCTTGGGTAAGGCGTTTTGCCTTAACTATTCCCAGGCATGGGTTGGTTCTTGACCTTGCTTGTGGTGCTGGGCGACATACTGCTTTACTAGCTTCTTTGGGCCATCAGATTCTGGCGGTTGACCAAGATATTTCCATGGTGGAATTACTTAAAAGTGACTCTATTCAAACTCAAGAGCTAGATCTTGAGGGTTCGGACTGGCCTTTGCTGAACCAGCAGTTTTCAGCCATTGTGGTGACTAATTACCTCTACCGCCCATATTTGGATGAATTGCCCAAAATATTGGCTGAGGGTGGCGTTTTAATCTATGAAACCTTTGCCGATGGGAATGCTGAGTTTGGCAAACCATCAAACCCTAATTTCTTGCTTAAACCAGGGGAATTGCTTGCTTTGGCGCAGCGTTCAGGCCTGAAAGTGATTGTCTATGAGGATATTTACCTTGATCAGCCTAAACCAGCCATGGTTCAGCGGATTTGTGCTGTAAAAGGGCATTTAAAAGGGTACGTTCCGTTACAATTTGGTGGTTAACATTCAGATAAATCAGACACATTCAGTGACCAATACAACACAATCCCAAGCTAGTAAAAAGCCTATCGTAGGTAGCATGCCCGCCATTGTGACGCCGATGTTCGAGGATGGAAGTCTGGATTTTCCGGCCTTACGTTCCTTGTTGGATTGGCACGTTGCCGAAGGCTCTGATGGAATCGTCATTGTTGGTACGAGCGGAGAGTCACCCACAGTTTCTGTAGAGGAGCATTGTGAGCTGATTAAAGTAACCGTCGACCACATTGCTGGACGTATTCCAGTAATCGCTGGTACTGGTGGAAATTCCACTACTGAGGCAATTGAGTTAACCAATTTTGCCAAGTCGGTTGGTGCTGATGCCAGTCTTCAGGTGGTTCCTTATTACAACAAACCGACTCAAGAGGGCATGTATGCCCACTTCAAGAAAATTGCGGAGTCGGTAGATTTGCCCGTGATTCTATACAACGTTCCCGGTAGAACTGTTGCTGATCTTGCTGGTGAGACTACCGTTCGTCTAGCAGCAGTGCCAAGCATTATCGGTATCAAAGATGCTACCGGTAGCATTGAGCGTGGCACTTTATTGCTGGCCGATCTCAAGCGTGCTGGACATGAAGATTTTTCTGTATTTTCAGGCGACGATCTGAGTGCGGCAATGCTGATGCTCATGGGTGGCAAGGGTAATATTTCCGTAACGGCAAATATCGCCCCACGTTTAATGCATGAACTATGTCAAGCAGCGATGTCTGATGATGTCATTAAGACGCGCGCAATTCAATATCAATTACTGGCTGTTCATAAAGCCATGTTCACTGAGGCAAATCCGATTCCTGTGAAATGGGCTCTGCACGAAATGGGCAAAGTCACTGCGGGAATTCGTTTGCCTTTAACCCCTTTAAGCGTTGCTTTGCGTGAACCTTTGAAGACTGCAATGAAACAGGCTGGCTTACTATGATGAATCTGAAGCAACTCTTGCGCCAACATTGTGCAACCTTATTAATCCTTTCTTTTGCAAGTTTTACTTTGCTTGGATGTAAGTCTGTAGGAACAAACGATACGGTTGATTACAAGTCTGCTGGTGCTGTTCGTGGGCCTAACTTGTCTTACCCACCAGATCTCATCACTGCTCAAGCAGATCGTCGTTATATCGTTCAAGATGGCTCTGCCACGATGTCTGAATACAATGCCGCAGTAAAAAAATCTGTGCAGACTCGCAAGAATGTCATGACTGGCATTCCAGGCATGCGAATTGCTCGTGATGGTGAGCGACGCTGGTTGGTGGTTGAAAAGCCGGCCCCAGAGCTCTACCCACAAATCAAAGATTTCTGGCAAGAGAATGGTTTCCTATTGGTAATTGACTCACCATCAACCGGAATCATGGAAACAGACTGGGCTGAGAATCGCGCCAAGATTGCGCAGGACTTTATTCGCAATATTGTTGGCGGCGCCTTAGATTCGATTTATGACACTGGTGAGCGTGATAAGTACAAGACCCGTCTTGAAGTAAGTAAGCCTGGTGAAACCGAGGTTTACATTACCCAACGCGGCGCTATTGAAAAATGTACAACGGATGGTACCGGCGCCTGTATCTCCACTATTTGGACTGCCCGCCCAAATGACCCTGAGCTTGAAGCGGCATTCTTAGCTCGTTTAATGGAGCGCTTGGGCATGACGCAAGAAATGGCCAAGGCTCAGGTTGCAGTACCACTGGGCCCAAAGACGCCAAAAGCGAAGCTGGTTCAAGAAGGTGTTAATACTGCCCATATTGAAATGGCTGCAGGCTTTGATCGCGCATGGCGCGACACAGGCCTTGCTTTAGATCGTTCCAACTTTACTGTTGAAGACCGTAACCGTGCTAAGGGCGTTTACTACGTTCGCTATGTCAACCCTAAGGACTTGGGTGATACCAAAGGATTCTTCACAAACCTGTTTAGTAGTAAGGACGACTCTAGCTTGAAGGCAAAGAAGTATCTCGTAGTGGTTAAATCTACTGGTGATAATTCTTCAAGCGTTTATGTTCAAGATGCAGATGGCAAACCAGAAAATACCGCGGCTGGATTCCAACTCTTAACTTTGCTAACTGAGCAAATGGCTAGGTAAGCATTTGGACTAAAAACTTAGCTAATAAAAAAGCCGCTTTTCAGCGGCTTTTTTTCTTCAAGAAGAAGATTACTTCTTAGCGTCAGCAGCTGGAGCAGCAGCAGGTGCAGCAGGTGCAGCAGCAGGAGCGTCAGCAGCTGGAGCAGTAGCAGGTGCAGCAGGTGCAGCTTCTACAGGTTTTGCTTCTTCTTTTTTACCGCAAGCGGCCAAAGCGATTGCCAACATTGCTACGAGTGCTAGTGACTTCTTCATTTGTAATTTCCTCTTAAAAAATTATCATTAATAACCGGTTATTAGTACAAGGAAAGTACAGGGTTAGCCCCTAGGTACTTTCCAGTGTTCATTATAGCCATCTCCCAATATGGGGTTAAAAAACTAGCCAGCCAGCGTCAAAGGCTTCAAAAAGGCTATTCTTCGACCCAATTTTCCCTATAGTGCCCTTAAATTGCCTACTTGCAGCTAGCGATTGCCAAGCGGCTTGTATCAAGGTGGGTTGATTGCTAGTCATATCTTCACCATTGCAGTAAATCACGGTGCCCAAGGCTAATAGCCTTGTTTGGGGGTGCGGATGCAGAGCTTGCTTGGTAAGCTGGCGCTTAAATTCTTCGGGTGAGAGATTATTTGCCATGCCATCAAAACAGGCTTGAGGTTTTGGTTCGCTAAGATAGGCGGTTATGCCGGGAAGAAGTGTCTCTACGCGATCCAGTTTTAAATCCTTTAATTTTTTAGCCACCTGCTCAATGAGTTCGTCTGGAAGCTGTTCTGAATCATGAGTTGCGCTTTGCTGGGGATCGGCAAAACGTTTTTCTAGATCAGGAATATCTTCAAGTGATTCAGCTAGACGCCAGAGGCCTTCTTGTAATAATTCTTTATAACTTTGCGCCCTAAAGCCAACGGACCAGGTTTGGCAGCCTGCATCTAGGGCAATGCCATCATGGGCAATATGGGGTGGCAGGTAAAGCATATCGCCAGGCTCTAGGTCCCACTCCTGTTCAACTTTAAAGTCCCGCAAGATCTTCAAAGGAAGATTGGGATTCAAGCTTAAATCCTTTTGTTCGGAAATACGCCAGCGCCGACGACCTGACATCTGAATTAAAAAGACATCATAAGAATCAAAGTGGGGGCCAACGCCGCCACCGAGACCGGCAATACTAATCATCAAATCATCTAAGCGTGCATTTGGAATGAAGCGAAACCAGGAAAGGACTTTGGCAGCTGCAGGATGTTTTGCCTCCATACCTTGGAGCAGAAGTGTCCAGTCCGGCATCTCGAGAGAAGGGATAGATTTTTTCTTGAATGGACCGTTCGAAAAAGTCCAAGGCTTGGATTGAATTAATCTAGGCTCAACCGAATCATCACCCGCTATTTTGTATAAATCTTCCGGGGATATTGCGCTGCCTAGAGGCTCCCCTATTTGTTTTGCAAGCTCAAAGGCGGGGATGGCACCGCGTACTAAAAGTGGCCTCTTATGCCAGTAGGATTTCATGAACTGCTGAGGGCTATTTCCACCTAGAAGAGCCCAAGGGCGACCTAGGGGGAGGTTTTGGGGCGCCTGCGGCGGATCGTAGGGCTTGCTCAAGTAAAATGCAGTCATATCAGTAAGAAGCTGTTTAAAACACAATGTTGAATGAATTACGCATGAAGATCGAAAAAAATACCGTTGTATCCCTGCGCTACAAATTAACTGATGCGCAAAACAA
>NZ_NCJB01000384.1:0-2000 GCF_002282275.1 Polynucleobacter sp. 39-46-10
TGCTGGACGCATTCCAGTAATCGCGGGTACTGGTGGCAATTCCACTACCGAGGCTATCGAGTTAACTAATTTTGCAAAGTCGGTTGGTGCTGACGCCAGCCTCCAGGTTGTTCCTTACTATAACAAGCCAACTCAAGAGGGTATGTACGCCCACTTCAAGAAAATAGCGGAGTCAGTTGATTTGCCTGTGATTCTTTATAACGTTCCTGGCCGAACTGTTGCTGATCTTGCGGGTGAGACTACCGTGCGTTTGGCCGGAGTGCCGGGCATTATCGGTATCAAGGATGCTACTGGCAGCATTGAGCGAGGCACTTTATTGCTAGCCGATCTCAAGCGTGCTGGACATGCTAATTTTTCTGTATTTTCTGGCGACGATCTGAGTGCGGCAATGCTGATGTTGATGGGTGGCAAGGGTAATATTTCCGTTACTGCCAATATTGCCCCACGTCTAATGCATCAATTGTGTCAGGCAGCAATGTCTGATGATGTCGTCAAGACACGTACTATTCAATATCAATTACTGGCTGTGCATAAAGCCATGTTTACTGAGGCAAATCCGATTCCTGTGAAATGGGCTCTGCATGAAATGGGCAAAGTCACTGCTGGAATTCGTTTACCTTTAACCCCTTTGAGCGTTGCTTTGCGTGAACCTTTGAAGACTGCAATGAAACAGGCCGGCTTACTATGACGAATGTGATGCAACTTGTGCGCCAGCATTGCGCAACTTTATTTATTCTTTCATTGGCAAGCCTCTCTCTGCTGGGATGTAAGTCGGTAACAACCAACGATACCGTGGATTACAAATCTGCTGGTGCTGTTCGTGGACCTAATTTGTCCTATCCTCCTGATCTCATTACAGCTCAAGCTGATCGCAGATATATCGTTCAGGATGGCTCCGCTACGATGTCTGAGTACAACGCGGCAGTAAAAAAATCAGTGCAGACTCGCAAGAACGTCATGACCGGCATTCCGGGTATGCGGATTGCTCGTGACGGGGAGCGTCGTTGGTTGGTTGTTGAAAAACCTGCTCCAGAGCTCTATCCACAAATCAAAGATTTTTGGCAGGAGAACGGTTTTCTATTGGTGATTGATTCACCCTCTACCGGCATCATGGAGACGGACTGGGCGGAGAATCGTGCCAAGATTGCACAAGATTTTATTCGATCAACCATTGGCGGTGCGTTAGATTCCCTCTATGACACTGGTGAGCGTGATAAGTACAAGACTCGTCTTGAGGTGAGTAAGCCTGGCGAAACGGAGATTTATATCACTCAACGCGGTGCTTTAGAGGTGTGCACCACTGACAGTACCGGTGCTTGCATCTCTACTATTTGGACTGCACGTCCAAATGACCCTGAGCTTGAAGCGGCATTCTTAGCTCGTTTAATGGAGCGCTTGGGGATGACGCAAGAAATGGCCAAGGCTCAGGTTGCTGTACCGCTTGGTCCCAAGACCCCAAAAGCAAAGTTAGTTCAAGAGGGTGTTAACACTGCCCATATTGAAATGGCTGCAGGCTTTGATCGTGCATGGCGTGACACTGGTTTAGCTTTGGATCGATCTAACTTTACTGTTGAAGATCGTAATCGCGCTAACGGTGTTTACTATGTTCGCTACGTTAATCCCAAGGATTTGGGCGATACCAAAGGGTTCTTTTCAAACCTATTTAGCAGTAAGGATGATTCCAGCTTGAAGGCAAAGAAATACCTCGTAGTAGTTAAATCAACAGGCGATAATTCTTCAAGCATTTATGTTCAAAATGCAGATGGTAAGCCTGAAAACTCTGCCGCTGGCTTGCAACTTTTAACCTTGCTTACTGAGCAAATGGCCAGATAAGCACCAAGTAAAAAAACTGAGCCAATAAAAAAGCCGCTTTTCAGCGGCTTTTTTTCTTCAAGAAGAAGATTACTTCTTAGCGTCAGCAGGAGCAGCTGGGGCAGCAGGAGCAGCGGTAGGTGCAGCAGGTGCATCAGCAGCAGGTGCAGCAGCAGGAGCGGCAGCAG
>NZ_NCJB01000385.1:0-1998 GCF_002282275.1 Polynucleobacter sp. 39-46-10
TCCATAATTTTCTTCCTGAATTGACGCTATAAGATGATCTTGAATTGCAACTAATAATGGGTTAATTTTAAGGCTATCTGTAGAAAAGGGTTAATTCCCTTGGTGGGTTTTAGAGTCTTTTTCGCCCAGAAGCTGCACGGCTGTGGCCCGCTAAATCGAGGTGCGCCTGTACATCGATTAGGTCTGTCTCTTTCATTAGCTCCAGCACCGCTTCGGATTGATCAAAGCCATGCTCTACAACAATCAGCCCGCCAGGTTTCAGGTACTTATCTGCTCCGGCAATAATGATCTCTAGGCAGCTTAAGCCGCTGGCATAGTCGGTTAGCGCTGAAGGCGGCTCAAATCGGAGGTCCCCTTGAGTGAGGTGGGGATCCTGGTTAGCAATATAGGGTGGGTTGCTAACAATCACGTCAAACTGGTTTTGTGGGCTCACTGCCTCATACCAATTGCCTTGTGAAAACTGGACTTGCTCTGTCAGATTCAGAAAGTGGGCATTATGCTTAGCGATTGCTAGAGCCTCAGCTGATCGATCTGTTGCAAGCAGTGACGCCTGGGGTGCAGCACTAGCGATCGAAAGGGCGATAGCGCCGGAGCCAGTACCTAGATCTAACACTTTGGTGGGTTTATTGAGTTTGGCGATTTCACTAAGGGCAATCTCTACAAGAAGCTCAGTTTCTGGGCGAGGAATTAGTACCCCAGGCCCTACCTGTAATTCAATATTATGAAAACCCTTCTTACCCAAGATATACGCAATGGGCTCACCATTCATTCTTCTGGAGACTAGACTTTCCCATTCCTCAAAAGCTTGCTCATTCAGACGCATATCGTCGCGCGATAGGAGCGCAGAACGCGGGAGTTGATAGTGCCTCTCTAGTAGGTGGGCTAGCAATATCCGTGCCTCATTGGCTGGCAATGCGCAGTTGCTAATGAATTCTCGTAAAGACTGATTGATACTCATCTTGCTTGTATCAATTATCCCCAAGCGCTGCAAGAAGCTCTGCTTGATGTTCTGAAGCCAAAGCATTGCACAGATCATCTAAATCCCCATCCATCATGGCATCAATCTTATAGAGCGTGAGATTAATGCGGTGATCAGTAATCCGACCTTGAGGGAAGTTATAAGTGCGAATACGATCGCTGCGATCACCAGAGCCAATTAAAGATTTTCTGGTTTGCGCTTCGAGCTGATGTTTCTCACGTTCACGAGCATCCATGATGCGTGAGACCAGCACCTTCATCGCTTGCTCGCGATTGCGGTGTTGGCTACGGTCATCCTGACACTCAACCACTGTGCCTGTAGGTAGGTGTGTAATCCGAACTGCAGAATCAGTTTTATTAATATGCTGACCACCTGCACCTGAAGCCCTAAAAGTATCAATACGTAATTCGGCAGGATTTATTTTGACTGCTTCTAGTTCATCTGCTTCGGGCATAACTGCGACCGTGCAGGCTGAAGTATGAATACGGCCCTGAGTTTCTGTTTGAGGTACGCGTTGCACGCGATGTCCACCAGATTCAAACTTGAGGCGCGAGTAAACAGATTGGCCTACTAAGCGGAGAACAACTTCTTTATATCCACCCAGGTCAGATTCAGCAGCATTGACCACTTCAACCTTCCAGCCTTGGCGTTCAGCAAAGCGCGTATACATTCGGAGTAAGTCACCAGCAAAAAGTGCGCTCTCATCACCACCCGTACCTGCACGAATTTCTAAGAAGACATTGCGTTCATCGTTGACATCTTTGGGTAGCAAGAGTTTTTGTAGGACGCCCTCAAGCTCCTCCATAGTAGCTTGTGCTTGTTTTTGTTCTTCGTCGGCAAAGTCCTTCATCTCAGGATCTTTGCGCATCTCTTCAGCGGCTTGAGCATCAGCCTCAGCTTGTTTGTATAAGCCAAATTGCTCAACTACCATCGCAATATCAGAATGCTCGCGCGTGAGCTTCCGATAATTATCCATGTCTTTCGTGGACTCTTCGGTGGTTAATAGGGAATTGAGTTCG
>NZ_NCJB01000386.1:0-1996 GCF_002282275.1 Polynucleobacter sp. 39-46-10
AGTAGACATAGTGGAGCGAGTCTTGAAGCTGAAGTTATTAGAAACGTCTACAAAGACGATTTCACGATATTCGGGGTGAATGCCAGGTTTCATTATTAAGTCCTATTAGCAGGCAGCCGTTTAAGTCCAAAGACCCAAATACTTACCCAGTTAAATGCAAATTATTAAAGCGGTAAAAGCGAAATTATGCCATGAAATCAACAACAAAGCGCACTTTTACCGTCTATGAGGGGCTAAATTAGCCACCCTTACGCATTAAATCGAAGAATTCACCGTTATTTTTGGTGGATTTGAGCTTATCAACGATAAAGTTCATCGCCTCAATATCGTCCATATCGGCCAATAATTTACGTAAAACCCAGATTTTCTGGAGGTTTTCAGCTTTAACCAGCAACTCTTCACGGCGGGTGCCAGACTTGTTGAGGTTAATCGATGGGTAAACACGACGCTCGGCCAAACGACGCTCAAGGTGTACTTCCATGTTACCTGTGCCTTTGAACTCTTCGTAGATGAGGTCATCCATGCGGCTACCAGTTTCAATCAAGGCAGTAGCGATGATGGTGAGTGAGCCACCTTCTTCCACGTTACGTGCGGCACCGAAGAAACGTTTTGGACGCTGTAATGCGTTTGCATCCACACCGCCGGAGAGTACTTTTCCAGATGAAGGGATTACGGTGTTGTAAGCACGAGCAAGGCGGGTAATCGAGTCAAGCAAGATGATGACGTCTTTTTTCATCTCAACCAAACGCTTAGCCTTTTCAATCACCATCTCGGCAACCTGTACGTGACGCACAGCTGGCTCATCAAATGTAGAGGCAACGACTTCACCGCGCACAGAGCGCTGCATTTCAGTAACCTCTTCAGGGCGCTCATCGACCAACAACACGATCAAGATCGCATCCGGATTATTCGCAGAGATCGCATGAGCGATGTGCTGCATCATTACAGTCTTACCGGACTTCGGTGAAGAAACGATCAAGCCACGCTGGCCATAGCCTATCGGGGAGATCATATCGATGATGCGGCCAGTTAAATTCTCTTCGGCTTTGATGTCACGCTCTAACTGAATGACGCGATTTGGATGCAAAGGAGTTAAGTTCTCGAACATGATGCGGTTCTTTAAGGCTTCAGGAGCCAAACCGTTGATCTTGTCTACTTTGACTAACGCAAAATAGCGCTCGCCATCTTTAGGGGTACGAACTTCGCCTTCAACGCTATCACCAGTATGCAGGTTAAAGCGGCGGATCTGTGCAGGAGAGATGTAGATATCGTCCGGAGAAGCCATGTAAGAGGCATCAGGGGAGCGCAAGAAACCAAAGCCGTCAGGCAATACTTCCAAAGTGCCGTCACCGAAAACAGATTCACCTTCTTTAGCGCGCTTTTTGAGGATGGCAAACATCAACTCTTGTTTGCGCATACGTTGGGTATTTTCAATCTCCAGGCTAGCTGCCATTTCAAGCAGGGCGGATACGTGGAGTACTTTGAGTTCAGATAATTGCATGTGGTTCTCGGGTGTAGATAAGGATGTAGATGTGTTTTGGGGTATTGCTGTCTAGATGGACATCAGACAGATTGGGAAAACAGAATTTGGGAGTATTTGCTAAAAAGAAGGGGGGAGGAAATTGCTAGAAATCGGGGCACTGAAAGTGCGTTGAAATAGATACTACACTAAAAACTGCTGAAAACCACAGGCTCACGCAGTGAACCTGTGATCTAGGACTATTTACAGATGACTATCAATAAACGCAGTCAACTGGGATTTTGCCAAAGCGCCTACTTTTTGAGCAGCAACAGTGCCGTTCTTAAAGAGGATCAATGTTGGGATGCCGCGGATATTGAACTGGGCAGGAACGCCTTGGTTCTCATCCACGTTCATCTTAGCGATTTGGATCTTGTCGCCGTATTCACCAGCCAGCTCTTCAAGGATAGGACCGATCATCTTGCAAGGACCACACCACTCAGCCCAGAAGTCGAGGAGAACAGGTTTATCGGACTT
>NZ_NCJB01000387.1:0-1996 GCF_002282275.1 Polynucleobacter sp. 39-46-10
TCGGTAAAATAAACCCACATGAACACGGCTAAAAAAGCCCCTGTGGGACACGCTTCAGCACCCACCCAGACTTCCCAAGCTTTAGCTGCTGGGTCCTCAATTTCTTATTCCGCTGATCATCTAGCAAACCAATTCCTGATTGCCATGCCTGGGATGGTCGACCCCAATTTTGCAGGTTCAGTCATTTATCTTTTTGAGCATACTGAACGCGGTGCAATGGGCTTGGTGATTAATCGCCCAACTGAGCTGGATATGGGTGCTTTATTTGAAAAAATTGAGGTCAAGCTGGAGGCTGAGCCAGTATCTGAACAACCGGTCTATTTTGGTGGTCCAGTACAAATCGAACGTGGTTTTGTCTTGCACGAGCCCTCCACAGAAGTGGCTTACAGCTCCTCCTTAGCAGTTCCAGGTGGCTTAACCATGACGACATCTAAAGATGTACTTGAGGCCGTGGCAACAGGTTCTGGGCCCAGCAAATTCTTAATGACCTTAGGTTATGCAGGTTGGAGTGCTGGGCAGCTTGAAGAAGAGATTGCCCTCAATGGCTGGATCAATGTTCCTTTGTCCCAGCAACAAATGAGTGAGATTATTTTCAACACCCCCTCTAGCCAGCGCTACGAGAGGACGATGAGTCTTTTAGGTTTTGATCCATCCCATCTTTCTGGCGAGGCAGGGCATGCCTGAGGGTATTAAGAAGGGCGTAGAGCTGACGGTCATGGCCTTTGACTTCGGGACGAGACGTATTGGCGTGGCTGTTGGCAATACCCTGACCAAAGCTGGCCAGCCATTGAGGATTATTGAGGAGCCATCTGAGGATGTGAGATTTAGGGCTATTCAAACCCTCATCAAAGAATGGCAACCAAACCAGTTGGTTGTGGGGCTGCCATGCCATCCTGACGGGACTGAGCATAAGATGAGTGCCAAGGCCCGCCGCTTTGGCAACCAGCTGCATGGACGCTTTCATTTGCCGGTGGAGTGGGTTGATGAGCGGTATACCTCAGCTGTTTTAGAGGGCGACCCCAATATGCGAGACAATTTGGATGCCGAGTCTGCGGCCTTGATTTTGGAGCAGTATTTTCTTGAAAAGAATTGGATTAGTTGAGATGAATGCAGAGCAGTCCTATCTGAAATTACTAGAGACTTTGAGTCAGCGCAAAAAGGCAGGTGATTCATTTGAGTTGGCCGGTCTTGCAATGGGCGGGGCTTGGATTGCAGAGCGTTTAGCTACAGATTTAAATCTTTCCCACTTTGGCGTCATTAACGTGGCATTTCATCGAGATGACTATACGGAGAAGGGTATGACAGCGCTTCGTACTGCCAGCACGATGTCCACTCATCTTCCTTTTGAGGTGAATGGTGCAAATGTCATTTTGATTGATGATGTTTTACTCACTGGTCGTACGGTTCGTGCAGCGCTCAATGAGCTGTTTGATTTTGGTAGACCTGCGAAAGTCGAATTGATGGTTTTGGCGGATCGCGAGAACCGTGAGCTGCCAATCTCTGCTGACTTTGTGGGGGAGCAAGTAAGCGTTCCCGATAATCAAATTTTAGTTTTAGAAAAAGATGGCGCTGGCAAGTTCAGCTTTCAATTAGAGGAGCGTGCAGCATGAGCGGAATGAATAACTTATTAAACGCCCCAGTAAATCAATTTAATGCTGCTGGTGAACTAACCCATTTGCTGACTCTAGAGGGTTTGCCAAAAGAGCAGATTCTGCATATTTTGGATACTGCTCAACAATTTGTCAGTGTGACTGATCCTGCGCGAGAAGTTAAAAAAGTACCACTCCTACGTGGCAAGAGTGTATTCAACTTGTTCTTTGAAAACTCTACGCGTACTCGCACTACTTTTGAGATTGCTGCCAAGCGCTTGTCGGCAGATGTGATTAACTTGGATATCTCCACGTCTTCAACGGCTAAAGGTGAGAGCCTCTTAGATACGATTGATAACTTAGTTGCAATGCAGGCCGATATTTTTGTAGTGCGCCATAGTGTTTCT
>NZ_NCJB01000388.1:0-1991 GCF_002282275.1 Polynucleobacter sp. 39-46-10
TAGAAACAGCCTATTTCATCTGTATTAACCGCAATAAACGCTCCATTACAGTGGATATCAGCAAGCCTGAAGGTCAAGAGATCATTCGCCAACTCGCCAAAGAGTCAGATGTCGTCATTGAAAACTACAAAGTGGGTGATCTAGCCAAATACGGCTTGGACTATGAAAGCCTCAAAAAGGTCAAATCTGACCTGATTTACTGCTCTATTACTGGTTTCGGCCAAGATGGTCCTTATGCGCATCGCCCTGGTTACGACTTCATCATCCAAGGAATGGGTGGTTTTATGAGTGTTACCGGGGAAGCAGATGACTTTCCGGGGGCTAGCCCACAAAAAGCGGGGGTCGCCATTGCCGATATCTTCACCGGTATGTATGCCAGCACCGCTATTTTGGCTGCGGTCGTCCATCGAGATAAAACGGGACAGGGTCAATATATTGATATGGCCCTCCTTGATACCCAGATTGCAGTGATGGCCAATGTCTCCAGCGCCTATTTATGCTCAGATACAGTACCTCGTCGCTGGGGCAATGCCTCGCCCATCATTGTTCCTTATCAAACCTTTCCGACCTCAGATGGTTGGATGATTGTGGCAGTTGGCAACGATGGGCAGTTCAAGCACTTTGTCACAGCGGGTGGCGAGGCCCATTTGGCTGAAAACCCCCTCTATATTAATAATCCAATCCGCGTTGAGAATCGTAAGTCATTGATTCCATTACTAGAAGTGATGACGCGCCGTAAAACAAAGGCCGAGTGGATTAGCCTTTTAGAAGCGGCAAACGTACCCTGTGGGCCAATCAATAACTTTGAAGAAGTGTTTGATAACGAGCAAGTAAAGGCCCGTGGCGTCCAAATCCATGTTCCGCACCCTACGGCAGGCACTATGAAGCTCGTTGGTAGCCCAATGCGTCTATCAGAGACCCCGGTAGAGGTCCGTATGGCTCCACCCACCTTGGGTCAGCATACCGATGAAATACTTCGGGAGCGCCTTAGTCTTGATTCTCAGGCTATTGCCACACTGAAAGAAAAAGGGATTACTTAAATCCAATGTCCCAGAGCACGACAAGCCAAAAACTATCTCTGAAACAGGTACTGATTTTTGGCGGCCTGATGGTAACTTTTTCCATGGGGATACGCCATGGATTTGGTCTCTTTAATTTACCAATCACAATGGAAAACGGTTGGGGCCGTGAAACTTTCGCGCTAACTATCGCATTACAGAATTTAATTTGGGGTGCAGTTCAACCTATTACAGGTGCCTTAGCAGATCGCTATGGTGCATTCAAAATCATGGTCGCCGGTGGTGCACTTTATGCACTCGGTTTGGCTGGCATGGCCATCTCCACAGATGCTTTGAATTTTTCATTAGCTGGTGGATTACTCATTGGTCTTGCACAAACTGCAACAACATACAGTGTGGTCTATGGAATATTGGGTCGCAACGTTGCTGCAGAAAAAAGAGTGTGGGCAATGGGCATTGCTGCAGCTGCAGGATCATTTGGACAGTTCCTCATGATTCCGGTTGAGCAAGGATTACTCAGCAGCCTTGGTGCAAATGATGCGCTCCTGATGTTGGCACTCATGGCCAGCCTCATGATTCCGATTGCATTTATGTTGCGTGAACCCAAGGCTATCAATCAACATCAAGGCAACGATCAAACTATCAAGCAAGCTTTAAAAGAAGCAATCCGTAACCCGAGTTTCAAGTTGCTTACCTTGGGATATTTTGTGTGTGGATTTCAAGTGGTGTTTATAGCTGTTCACTTGGCACCTTATCTTAAAGATTTATCCAAAATCTACCCCGATGTGGGCGCACCTGCAGTTGCAACAACTGCACTTGCCTTAATTGGACTCTTCAATATATTTGGGACCTACAGTGCCGGAATTCTGGGTCAACGATTTCCGAAGCGCTACCTGCTTTCAGGCATCTATATTTGTAGATCGGTTGCCATTGCAGCCTTTATTTGGCTACCTCTCAGCCCTGTTTCTACCT
>NZ_NCJB01000046.1:0-14368 GCF_002282275.1 Polynucleobacter sp. 39-46-10
ATACTCGCAACCAATAGAAAAAATTGGACGATGATGTAATACCACTTTGCCGAAATCTTCCCGGCAAAATAAAATCCCAAGTACACGCCCACGGGCACCAAGGGCAATAAAAGAATTGATGTGGCTAACTGATCGAAGTTCAGCAAATCAAGATAGGCATAAGGCACTAGCTTGCCAAAATTCATCACTGCAAAAAATATACCTAATGTAGAGGTATATATTATTGGAGAAACCTTCTCTCTCAACATGTAAATGGTGATTGGGGGGCCTCCTATATGTGCAACAAAAGAGGTGAAGCCAGACACACCCCCCATTAACCTTCCAAGCCATGGAAATGGTTTAGCTTCCTTTAGATCGAAGCGCGATATCACCAAGCTTTGAATTAAAAATAGTGAGGTAAAAATACCGATCGAAAGAGAAAGAATTTTAGGGGTAATGACAGAGAAGAAGAGGTAACCCAGTAGCATTCCACATGCGGCGGGTAATAAAACTAACCTTAGTATTCGCCAATCAGCGTTTTTCAAGAACCGCCTTAAACCCACCAAATCAATTGCAATTAAGAGTGGTAATAAGATAGCCAAGGCTTCATGGATGCTCGACTGACTTGCCATCAACGGCAATGAAAGCACTCCCAAGCCGGCGCCAAATCCACTTTTGGAAATGCCAACAACAACGACGCTTATGGACGCCAACACAAAAAAGGCGAAAGAGTGGTCACTAAAAGCCTGAACCAAAGAAATCATGAAGGGCTTATCAAATTCGGGATAAATGGAGCCTCATTTTAGAGCTAAACCCCCATCGCACTATCAACGCTGCTGAAGTCTGCGATTAAATATTAACGGGATAAAACCGATCAGTAGGCCACCCAAGCCAAGGAGATTGGTTAACAAATCAAAGGTGGGAATACTATAAAGAGCAATAAAGACCATAAATAAGGCTGACATCAATGGCCATAGAACATATCCAAAGGCGCTACCAACACCAACACGCATCTTGTAACGATAGTGCCAAGCACAGGCAAACCCGGCCAGACTCATATAAAAACAAATCTGAAATCCAATCGCCAAAATTGAGCTGGATAGAATAGCTTTCACCGAAGGCATGTACGAAGAAGTAAAGAGCAATAACATGCCCAGAGCCCAAATTACTACCGTTGCAGCCCAAGGCGTCTGCCATTCTGGATGAATGCTGGCATACCTAGAATGCAGCATCCCATCGCGCGACATCGAAAACAGGCTACGACTAAATTGCAGGATTTGCGTCTCAATAGTTCCTACCGTACTTAAGATGGTGCAAAAGACTGCAAGATAGTTCCAAGGCTCTGGAAAAAGTTTAGTAGCCACAGCAAATAAGATATTAGTATCCGCATTCGCAATTTCTGCATCAGTAAGCACAATTAATATAACGACGATCATGATTGTAAAAAATAGCATCATGTTCAATACAGACCAAAATGCGCCCGTGCTTGCAGCACCGGAGATCTGCTTGGCGCTAGATTTACTCTCCTCACTCAAGTTCATCGTGACATCCCACCCCCAGAAAAAGAAGATGGCGGTTAACGCTCCCGTGGCAAATAGCTGAGGCGAGAATGAGAATGGTGAGAACCAAATAACTGAAGGCGGGTGTGCTGGCACATCCCAGTAACGCACAAAACCTCCAATAATGAGCGCAAGCAATATAGCGGTTTCAAAAATAGTAAATGTGATTTGCACATAACTTGAATGCTTAATTCCACGAGTAACAACAGCAGTAATCAGCGTCAGCCAGAGAGCCGCAACCCCTGCCACTGCTTCCGTGTTTTCAGTGTAGGCTGGGGCAAATAAAAGAAGAGTTGAGGTGGCCGCAGGAATGGTTGCTGAAACCATAAAAAATACCGAGGCAATGAGAAGCCCCCAGCCTGCAAAATATCCCCAAATTGGTCCAAATACATGGCCCACCCAAGCATATGCAGCCCCAGCATTCGGCGTGATTTTGCTCAGGTGAATAAAGGCCAAAGTAATGCCGAACATGATGAGGCCGCAGTAAAGAACGCTACCAACCGACAAAACCCCAACTGTAGACACAATTGTTGCCGTGGTCACCGCCACACTAAAAGCAGGCGCGGTCCCTGCAATACCCATAACAAAAGATTCAAAACCACCGAGCGTATTTTTTGCTAATTCTGGACTCTCAGACATATGACGCGATGCTTTATACAAGTAGGTAATGGAGGTATCCTAAACCATCAGGCTATATTGAGTGAATATCCATGAATCTATCGGCAAAGTATCCAAAAAAGGTATACCCCTTAGGTAATGGGCAAGCTTATACCATCCGCCCAATCCAGGCCAATGATCGAGAGCGAATTATTGAGCTATTCAATCAGCTCTCACCCGAAAGTCGCTATCTCCGATTTGCCCATGCCATCTCCAAACTTCCAGACGACTTTCTGGAAGACATCTTGCATCTAGACTACAAGAAAGAAATGGCTTTGCTTGCCGTTATGTCAAACCTGTCTGGCGCTGAGGAGGTTATCGGAATTGCTCGGTACGTGACTCCGCCCAAGCAGAATATTAGTGAGTTTTCTCTCAGCGTGAGTGATAGTCATACTGCGCATGGCGTGGGGACACATTTGATGCTTGACCTCATAGAACATGCCAAAGAAAATGGAATACAAGAAATGGTCGGGTACGTCTTGAGTAAGAATTCGAAAATGCTCCATCTAGTCTTTGATCTGGGCTTTCAGATCACTAGCCTAGATGATGACCCTGACTTCAAAACCGTGAGCCTCCTACTGTGAAAAATTCAAACTCGATTCAGCCAGAAAGTTCAATCCTCATCTTGATCGATTTACAGGGGCGTCTGATGCCAGCTATTGATCAAGGCGAGGCTGTTCTCAAGCAATGTATCCGTACCGCTCGAATTGCCCAACTACTGGAGATTCCGATTATTGCTACGGAACAAAGTTCAAAAAGTCTGGGGGCTAATATCGAGTCTATTCAGACTTTTTGCAGCGAAACGATTCATAAAGAGCATTTCAATGCCTGCGCTAATGGCTTGATTCAATCCATTCCCAGCGATCGTCAGCAATGCATTCTGATGGGATGCGAAACGCATGTGTGCTTAATGCAAACAGCTCTCAAATTAATAGATGAGGGTTACGACGTTTCGATCGTGGTGGACGGGGTTGGTTCACGTCGCAAACTCGACAAGCAAATTGCACTTGATCGACTGCAAATTGCAGGGGCACGGCTTATTACAGGGGAGATGCTGGGGTTTGAGTGGCTGAAGACTGCTAAAAATCCAGTCTTCAAAGAAGTTCTTGCGCTACTGAAATAATAGAACTGGGCGAGCGAGGCTTTATTTGCTATTCTGCAGCATCACTTAAAGGATTCTTATGACGAATGACACTCAAACCCAAAACGACGAAGATTTTGACTATGGGTGCGAATGCGCCATGACACTCTTAAATGAGCCAACAGAAGATTGTTTGAACGACCTTATTGATGAGCTTGATGAAGATGGCATGATCGCCACTGAGGTGGTCTACGGTCTCTTGGCAACAATCCTCATGAGTATTACCTCAGAAGATGAAGATGATGAGGAAGCTCAGTAAAACGAATTAAACTCAGACTTGAAGGGCAAATTGATCCATGGCATTTGCCATGGTGATATCAAGCTCAGTCAAAGCCTTCATTGAATGGGTGCTTAAACGCACAGACACCCTATTCCAAGAATTAGACCAATCCGGGTGATGATCTAACTCTTCTGCAAAGTTTGCGCACAGGGTCATGAATTGAAATGCACTCTTGAAATCCTCAAATACAAATGTCCGCTCCAACTCTTGAGTAGCTAGATTTAACCGCCAATCAGGCAATAGGTTTGCAAAGTCAAAATCATTTGCAATGAGTTTAGGTTTAGGCAAGATGGGCATCCACACTCTTAGATAACTTCTGCAAATCTTCTGGATAAAGCCAGCGCCACTCACCTTCTGCTAAATCAACAGGCATGATGTACTGTCCGATTTCAGTACGATGAAGCTTGGCAACATGATTGCCCACGGCAGCCATCATTCGCTTCACTTGATGGTAGCGACCTTCAACAATAGTCATTGCTAATATATTCTCACCAAGTTGCTGACATGCCGAAGCAAAACAGGGCTTCGGGTCATCGTCCAGCACAACGCCATTGAGCAAGTGATCGATCTGCTTTTGCGTAATGGACTCAGGAGTGGTGATCTCATATACCTTGCCAATATTTTTCTTTGGCGTAGTCATCTTGTGAATAAACTGCCCATCATCGGAGATCAAAATTAAGCCGGTCGTATCAAAATCTAAACGTCCGACGCATTGCAGACCTCTCTCTACAAAAGGCTTGGGCAGCAAACTGTAGACACTGGGGTGATGCGTAGTTTTGTGGGAGCACTCATAGTTTGGGGGCTTATTGAAAGCTATATAGGCTTTTTCATGAAATTCCCAATCTTGCCCCTCCACATTGAGCATCAAGCCCTCAGTGGCAATGCGTTCCTCTGGATCTTCGGCCAAAACACCATTGACCTTGACTAGGTCGGCATAGACTAAATCGCTGCAATAGCGCCTAGTGCCAAAGCCTTGGCTGAATAATATTTTTTCAAGAGAGATCGGTTTGGCCATATGTTGCGAAGAATACTACAAATCCGGGAGATTGAGCGAAGCAAAATGAAGCCGTTATTATTGTCATATACCGCTTCTTAGATTCTTACTGACTGTCGCCATGCTCTCAACCCCAGCACCTAGAAATCCACTTCATACTCGTGAAATTACCTTTCAGGGGTATGCTCGAGAAGATGGCCTCTGGGATATCGAAGCGCACTTACGGGACTTCAAATTTCACCCTTTTACTACCGGTGGAAAAACCTGGGAACCAGGCCAAGCGTTTCACGATATGTGGGTTCGTATCACCGTCAATACTGAATTAGTGATTCAAGCAATTGAGGTGGCCATGGATAGCCACCCTCACCCAGAATGCCCGCAAGTAATACCACCCATGGATGTGCTAATTGGGGCGCGCCTTGGCAAAGGTTGGCGCAAAACTATCAACGAGCATCTTGGAGGCATTAAAGGCTGCACCCACTTGCGAGAGCTTCTCAGCAATATTGCTACCGCCGCCTTTCAATCCATTCCGGGCGCTCTATTCGATCCGGATGACAACAAACCGCCGCTGTATTTGGGAACCTGTAAATCTTGGGACTTTGATGGGCCTGTAGTGATGCGCGTTTATCCAAAGTTTTACAAATGGAAAGCTTCAGCTTTTTAAGTATTGCGGTGTATCACTGTGCCAGAAAAGGATTGTTGAACGGGCATCACTTCCAAGACATTAATATTGACATGGCTGGGCAATGTCGCAGACCAATAAATTGTCTCAGCAATGTCGTCAGAGCTTAGTGCCTGGACACCCTCATAGACTTTTTCTGCTTTAGCATCGTCACCCTTGAAACGCACATTTGAATACTCTGTACCTGAGCTTAAGCCTGGCTCTATACAAGTAACACGTAGAGCAGTTGCGGCCAAGTCAGCGCGTAAATTCAAGCTAAACTGATTTACAAACGCTTTTGTTGAGCCGTATACATTGCTACCTGGGTAAGCATAGGATCCGGCAACCGAACCAATGTTAATAATGTGACCACATTTACGCTCTACCATTCCCGGCAAGAAAGCGCGCGTCATGTGCACCAAGCCCTTGATATTGGTATCAATCATTTGATCCCAGTCAGTAAGAAAAGCTTGATGTGCTGGTTCCAAACCCAAGGCTAATCCAGCGTTATTGACTAACACTGTCACCTTGGCAAACTCAGTCGGCAAAGTAGCTGCGAGACCATCCACAATAGAGCTATCACAAACATCAACAGCTAAGGTCAGTAGCCTTTTTTGCTGATCGATAGGAAGAGATGACTTCAAAGCCTCTAGACGCTCCACCCTTCTACCTAAAGCAATTACTTTATGGCCGTTTGCCAAAAATCTTCTAGCAGTTGCCTCTCCAAAGCCGGCAGTTGCTCCGGTCACTAAAACTGTATGTTCCATATTTTTCTGCTTATTTTTTGTAATTGACTGAGTCATTTATATTACTGCGTATATGACATTGTTGCGAATTTTCACCTACATCCTGACTTCATTGATTCTGCTGGGATCAATGGGAAGGGCCATGGCTGATGAAAGTAAGTTCTCTGGGGGCTTTTTAAACCTAGAGAAAGCATCCGATCAGTATTCAAGTCAGCGGGTATTTGAATTGTGGGGTTACCACGATACGTTTGGGGGGCAAACTCAGGCCGATACCCTGAAGTTGCGTTACTACCAGCCCCTTCACTTTGATCGGTGGCGCGGAACCATGCGACTCGATACCTCCTACGTTTCAACTTACGGACCTGAACTTCCGCAACATCAGACTGGTACTTACAGCGCCGGCAATACGATGCTAACCGTCTGGGGAAATCATTCTAATATTCTAAAAAACTGGGAGGGCACCCTAGGCGGACGAGTTGTTTTCCCATTTGGCAATTACGGGCAATGGGCAGCAGGCCCACAGATAGGTACTGTGTATGTCCCAAAAGCAGGGGATCAGTCGCGACTGTCAGACTTTTCACCGCTCTTGCGATACATGTATGGTTTTGATACCAAGGCTAATTCTTTTGCCAATAATCCCAATCAACCGCCCCTAGTTCGCAATCTCAATATTTTCCCGACGCTAGGATTTAATCTCTCTCCCAATACCCAACTTCGATTGTGGGATGAGAATGGGATCTCTTGGAACACGGGTGGAGGTGGTGGTTGGTTCGTTCCGATTGATGCCATGGTGACTCACCGCCTTAATAAAACTTTCTTATTTGCAGTAGGTGCAAGCAAGCAGGTAGTACAAAGCTACCCAATTTACGACTGGTCTTTTTATGGGAAGTTGTCGTTTAATTTTTGACCAACACTTTAGTCAAGATTGACTAAGTGATCTTTCTCGATCATTGCAGCTTTCGATTTCACCAAAGCCCCTACCAACCAAACCTGAAAATCCTCAGCATTCATATTGAGCTGCTTGCGAATATTTTCCAATACAGGCGTACTCAAAATCCACTGATTGGCATCTATCATTTTCCGACTACGCCATTCCAACAATTTGTACTTGAGGAGCACTTTGGCGCCATGACGTGCATTACGGTCAGCATCGCTAGAGAGGTAGTCAAGGCGAGATTTTGCAGTCTCAATCGACTGCCTTACATCTGTAAAAGGTTTTCCATGTCCAGGAATAACTAAGGCGACTGAGAGTCCCTCAATCAGTTCTAGTGTCTGCGCGACCTCCTCAAAACCGCCCTCACCCCAAAGCTCCGGAAAAATGACCCCAAAGCCCTCCTCCCAAAGCGCATCGGCAGAGATCAAGATTTGATGCTGCTCTTGGTACAACATGATGGAATGATTATCATGGCCTGGTGCAGCAAGGATTTGCCAATGGTACGGGCCCAAGATAATTTCATTTCCAGGAATAAGGAGGGACTGATAAATAAAGCGCGGGCACTCTTGCCCCAACTGTTCAAAGCTGAGTAAATGCTCATCCCAACTCTCTACAGCAATGGCCTCCGCTTGCGGTATCCAGATCTCGCAATCAAATGCATCTGATAAAACAGCATTGCCACCACAATGATCGGAATGCAGGTGGGTATTGACTACTTTATTAAGAGTTTTTAAACCATGCTGTTTCAGTGAATTAGAAACTAAATCCAGAGTCATCTGCTGATGAGCGCAGTACCCAGTGTCAACTAAGGAAACGTCTTGTTCGTCGAAGAGTAAAACATTGTTAGCCGATAACCATCCACGCTCGAAAATCTCAATTCCGGGCGGGAGCAAATAATTGCCAATACGCTTTTCAGACACCTTAATTTTTCTGGGAAGTAAGTTCGAGTTTTTGAATATCAAATTGTTGTTGCTTCAAGCGCGCCAATAATTCAGCATAGACTTTAGGATCGAGTTGAGGCGTCCTTGATAAAACCCATAGATACTCCCTTCTGGGATCGCTCACAGCGGCTACCTGATATTGGGAATCCAAATCAATCACCCAGTAATCACCCCAAACCATTGGTAAAAATGAAAGCCACTCAGGGGGAAAACGCACTTCCAGTTTGGGAGAATCTTTGACGCCAATCTGGCGAGCCAAGCCTTCTGCTTCGGAAGTCTCTCCCGTAGCAGTTTTGCAGCTGTTGAGCACTCGAAGATTGCCATCCGGCTTAGCCGTATAGACAGCCTTGGTATTAGAAACGCATTTTTTCTGAAACCAGTTCGGAAACTTGGCAATCTCGTACCAAGTTCCTAGGTAGCGAGGGACATCCAAGGTGGCTACAGTCTTGACGCTCTGATCGCCCTGTTGCGCCATGACTTGGGAAGACCCAATACCAATAAGCAATAAGCCCAATATGAAAATCAGTGATGCGCGAGAATAAGAAAACAGAGTCATTAGCGAAATATCATTAGATGGTGGATCGCTTGCCCAAAAGCTTACGAATATAAGGAATCCTACAACATAACAGCAACAGTAAAACAACTGCATAGATTGTTACGGTATCTAGATCATTCTTTCCTGCTTTATGCCACCAATAATGCAGGATCGCAGTACAAGCAATCAGATAAATCAGTCGATGTAATAGCGCCCAGAGACGACCCAATTTTCTTTGAGCCCAATGGGTGGAGGTCAAGGCTAGCGGAATCAGCATAACAAGGCTGATAAAGCCCATCGTGATGAAGGGACGCTTCAGCACATCCTTGAGCATTTCCACTAGATCAAAATTCTGATCCAGCCAAAGCCAAATTACAAAATGCACAGATGCGTAAAAGAAACTAAACAAGCCCAACATTCTGCGATACCGAATCCATATCGTCGCATTGGTCAGTAGACGAAGTGGTGTCATCGCTAGGGTTAGGCACAAAAAAACGAGTGCCCAAGTCCCCGTTGAGCGCGTAATGAATTCAATCGGATTGGCGCTTAAATCATCAGTGAGGCCAAGCCAAATTAATCGATCCAGCGGTAAAAGCGCTAGAAAAAAAATAATGATTTTCATGAACGCTTTATTTTATCGCCCTCAGTAAAGCTTCTTGAGATCCATTCCCGCATACATACTCGCTACTTGATCGGCATAGCCATTAAACATTTCTGTTTTGATCTTGGGAGCAAAAACTCCCTTAGAGTCGCCAATATGGCGCTCCGTAGCTTGACTCCAGCGGGGATGATCTACCAAAGGATTTACATTGGAGTAAAAACCGTATTCACGAGGAGCAATCCTGCCCCAACTGGTTTTCGGCATCTCTTCTGTCACACGAATTTTAATAATGGACTTAGCGCTCTTAAAGCCATACTTCCAAGGAACCACAATGCGCACTGGGGCGCCATTTTGCTTAGGCAACATTTCACCATACAGACCAAAGGTCAGCAGCGTCAGTGGGTTCATTGCCTCATCTAAACGCAAGCCTTCACGGTAAGGCCAGTCAATAATATTATCGCTAAGTCCCGGCATCTGCTTTTTATCTGCCAAGGAAATAAATTCCACATACTTTGCCGAACCAAGTGGCTGAACATAATTTAAGAGCTTTGATAAAGAGTAGCCATCCCAAGGAATCACCATCGACCAACCCTCAACACAACGCATACGATAGATGCGCTCTTCCATCGGAGCTAACTTTAATAATGCGTCGATATCCAGAGTGACGGGCTTTTTTACCAAGCCTTCAATGCTCACCGTCCAAGGCCGCGTTTGGAGGGTATGGGCATAAGCAGCTGGATCAGATTTATCGGTTCCAAATTCATAAAAGTTGTTATAGGTAGTTACGTACTTATAACTAGTGGGCTCATCTTTTGCCATAAAGGCAGGGTTTGGAGTGGCGACCAACTTCTGCGGATTTGCCGCTAAAGCTTCACGAGCAAACCAAGGGGCTAAGGCGCATCCAAATACCCCTGCTGCTGCAGACTTGATTAATTCGCGGCGATTCTCAAAGACTGCCTTAGGAGTAATTTCTTGAGAAAGTCGCTTTGGATCATTTGTAAACATTTCAATATCTCTTTGATGGATGTCAAACTACATAATGGATATGGCTCATTCTCCTACGCCCGAGGATTTATTGCTGAACTCCGCTCCAGGCAATAGGGTTAAATCCGATACCCAAAGGCTACATTAAGCAGTCAAATATCGCTTTTAGCCCCTTGAGAGATAAATATGGCTTGGATTTTCTTGGCATGCGCCATTTTCTTATTGGGCATCTTTAAAAGTCGAGACGGTGTACTTTTACAGCCTCGACTGCGGAACCTCTTTATTTCCTGCATCGTCCTATTGGCCATTGTTTGGAATATTCGCGCCCATATGCCCAATAGCAATCTTCAAAATTTCGTTGATTTATCCTTCCACTTTTTTGGCGCCTCTCTCCTGGTAGCTCTTTTTGGCTTCTGGAGTGCCATCACCCTGCTCTTTATCGTTGCTTTAGTGGGTATTTTTACTTTCAGCGGAGATTTGGTAGGGGCCACTAGTCACTACATCATGGTGAGCGTAATTCCAGCAATCTTTGCCTATCTAGTCATTCGAGCAGTGGATCGATTTTTACCAAAGCATCTCTTTGTGCTTATTTTAGGTAACGGCTACCTTGCAGGCTTCATTAGCACTTTTGCAACTGGTCTACTGATTTATGGATTGCAGCAAATTTTTCAAATTAACTCATTCGGAAGCAGTGATCCTTTAGGCTGGTTTTTAGGCTTGATTGTCCTCTCCTTTATGGAGGGCTCACTCTCTGGAATGTTACTAGCTATTCTTCTGGTGTACAGACCACAATGGGTCAGCACCTATCAAGAAGATCTGTATATGAATGCTTAAGTATTTCAGTTGGGCATAATAAAAAAGGCAAACCGTTTGGTTTGCCTTTTTACGAAGCTAGCTAACTTTAAGCTACTGCAGCTGCCTTCAAGATGTCATTCAATGTAGTGCTTGGGCACATCACCGCCTTGAACTTGGCTTGATCAGGCATAAAGTAACCACCGATATCCGCTGGCTTACCTTGCACCGCCTTGAACTCAGCAACAATCTTTTGCTCGTTCTCCGTCAAAGCTTTTGCAATCGGAGCAAAGTGGGCTTGCAATTCTTTATCTTCCGTTTGTGTAGCTAGAGCTTGAGCCCAGTACATCGCCAAGTAGAACTGACTACCGCGGTTATCCAACTCGCCAGTACGCGGAGATGGTGACTTATTGTTATCCAATAATGTGCCAGTAGCTTCATCCAGAGTGCGAGCCAAAATCTTGACTTTTTGATTATTGGTCTTGTCACCGATATCTTCTAAAGAAACAGCTAAGGCCAAGAACTCGCCCAATGAATCCCAACGCAAATGGTTCTCTTCAAGCAATTGTTGAACGTGCTTTGGAGCAGAACCGCCTGCACCAGTTTCAAAGAGGCCGCCACCTGCCATCAAAGGCACGATAGACAACATCTTGGCGCTAGTGCCAAGTTCCATGATTGGGAACAAGTCAGTGAGGTAGTCACGCAAAATATTACCGGTCACAGAAATCGTATCTTTACCGCGAATGATGCGCTCTAGTGTATAACGCATTGCACGAGTCTGAGACATGATCTGAATATCAACACCAGTTAAGTCGTAATCTTTCAAATAGGTTTGCACCTTCTTGATCAACTCGGCTTCATGCGGACGATACTCATCCAACCAGAACACGGCTGGGGTATGTGACAAACGGGCGCGGTTGACTGCCAACTTAACCCAGTCACGGATCGGCGCATCTTTAACCTGACACATACGCCAGATATCACCCTCTTCGACATTCTGCTCAAGCAATACTGTGCCGTCATCCGCAACAATACGCGCCACACCAGCCTCAGGGATCTCGAAAGTCTTGTCGTGTGAGCCGTACTCTTCTGCCTGCTGAGCCATCAAGCCCACGTTTGGCACTGTACCCATCGTAGTTGGATCAAAATTACCGTGCGTCTTACAGAAGTTAATCATCTCTTGATAGATGCGAGCGAAAGTACTTTCTGGAATAACTGCCTTAGTGTCATGCAAGCGACCATCCGCACCCCACATCTTGCCGCCAACACGAATCATCGCTGGCATAGAAGCATCAACGATCACATCGCTTGGTGAATGCAGGTTAGTAATGCCTTTGGCAGAGTCAACCATCGCCAATGCTGGACGATGCTCATGGCATGCATGCAAGTCTTGGATGATTTCTTCGCGCTTGGATTCTGGCAAAGTTTTGATCTTGTCATACAAGCTGCTCATACCATTGTTCGGATTTACGCCTAATTCCTCAAACAACTTGCCATGCTTCTCAAATGCATCTTTGTAGAAAATCTTGACAGCATGACCAAACACGATGGGGTGTGACACCTTCATCATGGTTGCCTTCACATGCAAGGACAACATCATGCCAGTCTTGTAAGCATCTTCAATTTCTTTTTCGTAGAACTCACAGAGCGCTTTCTTGCTCATGTACATACTGTCAATAATTTCACCAGCAAGCAAAGAGACTTTTGGCTTGAGGACAATCGTCTTGCCACTCTTTGTTACCAAATCCATCTTCACATCACATGCCTTAGTCATAGTCATTGACTTCTCACCTGCATAGAAGTCGCCACCATGCATATGAGATACGTGCGTACGGGAAGCCTGGCTCCACTCGCCCATCGAGTGTGGATTCTTGCGGGCATAGCGCTTAACAGCATTTGGTGCGCGACGATCAGAGTTACCTTCACGCAATACTGGGTTTACTGCGCTACCCAAACACTTAGAGTAACGAGTACGAATCGATTTTTCAGCATCATCCTTAGGATCGTCGGGAAAATCAGGGAGCTTGTAGCCCTTAGATTGCAATTCTTTAATAGCGGCGAGCAACTGTGGAACTGAAGCACTGATATTCGGCAGCTTAATGATGTTGGTGTCCGGCAACAAAGTCATGCTACCTAGTTCAGCCAAATTATCGGGAACTTTTTGTTCAGCAGTTAAGTAATCAGAGAACTCTGACAAGATACGTGCCGCAACAGAAATGTCGCTTTCTACAACCTGTACTCCAGCTGGTGCTGTAAAAGTACGAATGATTGGCAAAAATGCACAGGTCGCCAATAATGGCGCTTCATCTGTTAGCGTGTAAATGATCTTTGATTTATCTGAAGCCATTAATGTTTCCTCGATATGGATAAATATTAGGGCTCGGTCTTATACCGAACCACTCTCGCATTCCGCACGCAACACTTCAGGCGCTTTTGGCTGTCTTGGGTGTCATTTCACGCACTGGACCGAGACGTCTATTTTAAATCATCGAACCCGGCTATTTAAGGGGATTTAGACCCCAAACTGGCCGAAGCGGGTCAATTTCAGGGAATCCACCGAGCCAACCCAATACTCGCTTAGATCGTAAACTGTGGCGCATGACCAATAAGTACGCCCTGCTCAACAAAAACCTCGTACTGCTAATTCTCTGCCAGGGCTTGTTTTTGACCAATAATGTGACTTTTATTGCCATTAATGGCCTGGTTGGACTCAGTCTGAGCCCCGTAGCTTGGATGGCTACCCTACCTGTCATGGGCTATGTTGTTGGTGGGGCCTTCTCTACCTCGATCGTCGCCAAAACTCAAAATTACTTTGGTCGGAAGATTTCTTTTCAGCTGGGCCTATTGGTAGCAGTCATATCAGCCCTTCTTTGCGCCTATGCCGCCATTTCTAAGAATTTCTGGCTCTTGGTGCTGGGCACCTTTATTGCAGGCTATTACAGCGCTAATGGGCAACTCTATCGGTTTGCTGCTGCCGAGCTGACTGTTGTCAGCCAGAGAGATAAAGCGGTCTCTTGGGTGCTAGCCGGCGGAATCCTGGGTGCTGTCATTGGACCTAATCTTGCGTCATGGACCAAGGATTTCTTTGATACTGCATTTTTAGGCGCCTATCTCACCCTTTCGGTAGCGGGCTTGGTTGGCATCATCGTGATGCAGTTCATCCACTTTCCAGAAGAATTCAAGACGCGGCATTCACTGTCCGATGGCAGAGATCTGAAGACTATTCTGATGCAACCAGTTTTTATGGTTGCGGTGATTGGTGCTTCCTTAGGTTATGGCGTCATGAACCTCCTGATGGCAGCTACTCCGCTCGCCATGCAAATTTGCGGTCTACCCTTTTCTGATACTGCTCTGGTTTTAGAGTGGCACGTGATCGGGATGTTTGCGCCCGGATTTTTTACTGGCTCACTCATTCAGCGCTTTGGTACCCTCAAAATCATGGGCGTTGGGGTCATCCTCAATCTCTTGTGCATAGCAATCGCACTATCTGGTACCGACTTACATCAATTCTTAATTGCGTTATTTTTATTGGGGGTTGGTTGGAACTTTTTATTTACGGGTTCG
>NZ_NCJB01000389.1:0-1986 GCF_002282275.1 Polynucleobacter sp. 39-46-10
AGACAACATATCTGAATCATATAGATGATTTAGATATCTTGCAAGAACCAATTCATTGTGCGGTGCAACGAATACAAAGTGGCATAACATCATGAGTGGGGGAGATGGCAGTAATAAAAAATACAACTAGTAAGTAGCAATAAAAGTTTTTTTGATGTCTAAGTAACACCAATACAAAGATCAAATTACTAACGGAGGTCACCAATGTTTAAGATTGAAAAATATAAGTTCAGCAGGCGATTAGTTTTAATTGCTGGCGCGCTTACCTTGGCAATGCCGCAACTAGCAGCAGCGCAGTCATGGCCCACAAAGCCAATCAAATTAATAATTCCATTTGCGGCTGGCGGTACGACTGATATCTTAGGTCGATTATTGGCTCAGCAACTTACAAAAGATCTCGGTCAAAACGTCATTGTTGAAAACAAAGGCGGTGCCGGAGGAAATATTGCTGCAGAGTACGTAGCGCAGTCCCCTGCTGATGGCTATACCATCATGCTCGCATCTGGAAGCATGCTTACCGTTAACCCTAATTTGTATAAAAAATTACCGGTCGATTATGCGAAGGACTTTGTTTACATTACAAACGTGGCTAGTGGTCCAATGCTGTTATCAGTAAGTAAAAAGCTACCAGTAAAGAATTTTGCCGAGTTTATTGCTTATGCAAAAACTAAAGATCTCAATTTTGGATCTGCTGGAATCGGAAGCCAAGTGCATATGGCCGGAGAAAATCTCACCTATGCAGCCAAAATTCCGGCAACACATGTACCTTATAAAGGCGAATCCGCTGCCATTAATGATCTTGTTTCTGGCCAAATTGACTTTATGGTTGGCAATCTTACCGCTGCGACTGGCTTTGCTAAGAATGGTCAAATTAAGCCGCTAGCAGTTACTAGTGCTAAACGTGTTCAGCAGCTACCAGATGTTCCAACAGTTGCCGAAGCTGGCATCCCGGGATTTGAGAGCACTGGCTGGTTCGGCTTGGTAGCTCCAGCTAATACTCCAAATGCGATTACCGAGAAAATCTATAACGCTACTGTCAAAGCAGTAAGCTCCGAGGCTATGAGAAAGAGTTTGGATCTTAACGGCTTAACAGCGGTAGTGAATTCTCAGAAAGATTTTGAATCGCAAGTTAAGTCTGAATCAGGAGTTTGGGAGAAGGTGATTAAGGGTCGTAATATTAGTACTCAGTAATACCTTTGGTTTCATTTAAAAGCGAGGACGAGTCCTCGCTTTTTTATTGCGCGCTAGGTAATTTGTCTAATTAATAGTATGGCTCCAGCAAATACCAGGATTAAACCGTATGCCATACGCATCATGGCATTACTCAGTTTGGTATGGACATGTGTGCCAGTCCATATTCCCAAAAAAGCCACTGGCATCAACAGTACTGCCAAACCAATTACTTCCCAGCTTAATATCAATCCCGTTACCAACATCAGAATAAGTCGTAAGAAGGTCAACATGAAGATCGCAAATGCCATTGTTGCACGCAATACTTTGGGATTATTAATACGAAGGCCTAGATAAGAAACGTAGAGTGGCCCACCGGTAGCAAAGAGTGCAGTAAAGGCGCCCCCTAAAAATCCAAGGGGTAAGGCCCACCATTTACTAATGGGGTCTCTGGTTTCAACATTCCTTTTAATAAGAACCCTTACTCCATTGACTGCAGCAAATAATCCAAGAATCAGCAGTAAGGGTTCGCTGGGCGACTTAACCAGCAGAAATATTCCTAAGAACATCCCCAAGACGCTAAAAGGAAAAAGCCATTTAAGCTCGGCAATATCAGCATCACCGGAGGACTTCCTGCCAACATATAAGGAAGCACAAATGTCTACTAAAACCATCATTGGCACAACTACCTTTAATGGGTACATCTGCACCAGTAAAGGGACTGCCACTATTGAGGAACCAAATCCTGACACCCCAAAGATAAAGAATGCGCACAAAACAATCAATACTGCTAGCGCAAATGAGAGCGGCTCAATT
>NZ_NCJB01000047.1:0-14332 GCF_002282275.1 Polynucleobacter sp. 39-46-10
CCTCCCCGCATGGCGGTTTGGATAACCTGGTCAGGTCGGGAACGAAGCAGCCAAACCCAATTCTGTCAGTGCCGGGGGTCGGGCTCGTCCACCTTCCCTTTAGATTTTTCTTAAGCAAGTTGCTCAAATGGCAACATTTATTACCTTATTGGCAACATCACAGATTTTTACGAGAAGTACTCGCAATTTAAGGTTGATGGGTTAATAACCAATCCTTTAGGGCCAGATCAATTTTTGTCTGCCACCCTGATCCAGCAGCTTTAAATTGCTCAATGACTTCCGCTGACAAACGAATGGTTGTTAACTTCTTTGGATGCTTGCTGACACTTCCGACGGGTCTGCCACGAAGCTTCTTGGCAAAAGCCTCTCGACCCTCTCTTTCGGAAACGACCTCTCCGTCTATGGACCAAACACCGCGCTTTAAATCCTCGGCCGTTACTTCAGGGGCATCATCAGGGTCGATCCATTCCCTGGCTATATTCTTTGTTTTCACGTTCATTTGCATTCCTCATCGATATGATTCTCTTCCTGGATCCTCGTGGGGTCCACACCACCACTGTCAATCGACCATCTAGAAATCCCAAAGTAATAAATCGAGATTCACCATAGCTTTGACGCAAGTCTGGAGATGTGTGAATGGTTCCACTGAAAATCTCTCCAGCACGAGCAAAATCTAGACCACGTTCTAAAAGAGTTTGAAAGCGCTTTTGCGAATCAAACTCTATCAACTCATTTAATTGTAGTAACAATTTATTCATCATTCAAGTAATTATTTGTAGCTACAAACAATTAAAGAATGCGGAGCACTCTTAGGATGCCCCAAATCATCCAAATGATCAGCAGTACAAGCACTACACGGGAATCCATCACCAATCGAAACAATCGTTGCTGCTTATGTATACATTCAATAGCTTGGTGCATGCTAAATCCCTCGGTAATCAGAAAGATTTAGCGTAGAGGCTTTGAAGATGAAATAACAGGGATGGGAGATGATTTGGGTGTAGGAAATGGATGGGTTAAAGGTCAGAATATGAGCCAGTCTTGTTATGTAATAGTATGAAATAACATAAATACCAATATCAATAGATCTATTTCATGAGTAAGCCATGCCCCTTCTGCACTCTGCCAGCCGAGCGAATAATTGACTCGAATGAATTTGGCGTGACGATTCGGGATGGCTATCCTGTTTCACAAGGACAGACTCCGCTACTTCAGGCTTGCCCTGCGGATCTTTTTTTTGGTTGGTGACCAAGAATTCCTTGGTCTCTAGAGCAACCTTGAGGTATTCGTCGGTAGCGGCTCTAAAGTTATCGGCACCATCCTCTTTGCTAAAGATATAGGTAAGGCTATAAATTAAGTTATCGCCATCTTCGCCATCAACCGTGACGGTATTTACCTCATCGTTATCCACCACCCGTAAGCCTCTACTAAATTCTGGCTTTTCTCCATCTACCCAACTCATATCGAGCCTATCGATATCAAAGCGCAGACTACGAAACAAGTTATTGACCGTAAACCGAGCTCCACCTAGGTATGTGTAATTACGCATAAGACCTCCAAATGAATTGATTAATCTTTATAAGCAAATTATCAAGACTGAGAGGCTCAAATATTGAGCTATGTGCTGCTAATCTAATTAATCTTGTGGAGCGGAAATTAACCTAGGGGTCGGGCTTGTCCACCTGTCCCAATAAATATGATGTGTGTCTGTTGCCTATTTTTATTTGATCTTGCTATTTTTTAGCACAATCATGCTATTATTTAGCAATGTCTTTATCAAGCGCTCTTTTTTCACCCAGCCAAAGCCTAGTTTTAGGCTGGGTCTTTGGCCATCCAGAACGAGAATTTCATTTGAGTGAATTATTGCGCCTGACTAAGTTGAGTAGCGCATCACTGCAGAGAGAGCTAAACCGACTTTCAGAAAGCGGGATTATCAGCTCAACAAAGCTTGGAAACTTAAGAATTTTTAAGGCCAATCAAAGCTCACCTATCTATAAAGAGCTTCATAGCCTTGTAAAAAAGACATTGGGCATTGATCACGAAATCAATGTTGCTTTATTACCATTGCATCAAGACTTACAACACGCATTAATCTACGGTTCAATTGCTAAAAATACCGATACAGCAAGTAGTGATATTGACCTTCTTTTAGTCGGAAAGAATTTGCGTCTTAGTAAAATACTGGATCTACTCACCCCAGTTGAACATAAGTTAGGACGAAAAATTAATCCCACCTGCTACACACCAAAAGAGTTTGAGAATCGTCGCGCAGAGCGAAATTCATTTGTGAATAAAGTGTTGGGACTACCTACCATCTCAGTGTATGGTGCCTTAATTGACTAATCAAAATTTAGATAATTTAGTCAAAATTGGTCAACTTAAATCTGAGCCTTCCGAAGAAATTGAAGTACTTAGGATGCTTGAGATTTCCCATAGACGTTTACTAGACTCCGGGATCGCAGAGGTGTCTATAGAGGGTCGATTTACGTCTGCCTACAATGCCGCTCATGGTGCGGCACTTGCTGCCCTACGCTGGCATGGGTATAGAAGTGAAAATCGGTTCATGGTATTCCAATGTCTCGGTGACACGCTAGGCTGGCCCACTAATAAATGGCGAGTTTTTGATGCAGTTCATCAAAAACGCAATTTGGCTGAGTATGAAGGCTATCTGGAGATTGAAGAGTCAACCATTGACGAGCTACGTGACCTAACGGCATCTTTAATTAAGGATGTTGAGGCACTCATCAAGGCACAATAGCTATCTAACCAAACGTTACCTAAAGAAGCCCTCATGCCCCAAGCCATTATTTTCGATGTAGAAGCAACCGATAAAAACGATGCCGTCATTATTGAGGCCGCCTCTTTAGACGTCACCTCGATCAATCCTCTTGCAGTGGGCAATCCTTGGGTGCAGCGTTATAACCCTGGTAAACCAATTAGCTTGGGTGCTTTAGCAACTCACCACATCATGGATGAGGAATTGGTTAACTGCCCCGCTAGCACTTCATTTAGATTACCCGCTGGTACTAAGTACATCATCGGTCATAGCGTAGATTTTGACTGGGAGGCTATTGGTAAGCCCGAGGTCAAGCGTATTTGCACTCTTGCTCTCGCTCGTAGCCTTTGGCCTGACTTGGATAGCCATACCCAAAGCGCTCTGCTCTATTACTTTGAACGAGCAACTGCTAGAGAGCAATTGCGTGATGCCCATAGTGCATTGGCAGATGTATGGATCTGCTCCAAGATTCTGGGGCAGATCATTGATCGCCTGCACCCCGCTTCTTTAGATGCTTTATGGGAAATGTCTGAGAAAGCCCGCATTCCGACGATCATGCCTTTTGGCAAGCACAAAGGTGAACTGATTAGTCAGGTGCCATCTGACTACAAGCAATGGATGCTCCGCCAGGAGAATGTTTCCGAATACCTTCGTAAGGCCTTGCAGGCTTAAGTTTTATATGTTCTGGTGGCCTTAGTGCTGCTTATGTGATGAAGTCACTAGCTTTTCTGTATAGGCAATCGCTACAGCTGACAACACAAAGGTAATGTGGATTAAGGTTTGCCACATTAAGGTTTTTTCATCATAGGAAGCTGCATTAATGAAAGTCTTCAGCAAATGGATTGATGAGATACCAATGATGGCGGTTGCTAGCTTTACCTTGAGTACACCGGCATTCACATGGGATAGCCATTCTGGTTGATCTGGATGGTTTTCTAATTCCAAACGAGAAACAAAGGTTTCCCATCCACCAACAATGACCATGACCAATAGATTAGAGATCATCACTACGTCGATCAAGCCAAGCACTACCAGCATTAAGGCAGTTTCAGTCATCGACTTATCTGCCATCATGCTAATGAGATGAACCAGCTCTAACCAGAACTGCCAAACGTATACGCCTTGCGCAACAATGAGGCCGATATAGAGCGGCGCCTGCAACCAGCGGGACATAAATATCCAGCGTGGTAGTGGGCGTAGTTTTTTATCTATGTAGGTTTGCTTGTCATCGATCATGTCTGGATTTTATCCACATTTATGACATTTTTATAATCTCATTACACCTATCTTGTGTAGGGTAATTCTGATGACTTTTGCCTTTGCTAGGGAATAAGGAATCCGTGATTTCCTTATTCCCCTTCCAGGCAGCTGCTGCTTGTTCTGTTTTTTATTTAATTCCGTTTTACTTCTGCTTCTACCGCTCTTTTCTTACTGATACTTGCGGCTAAATACTTGTGTATTGCTACGCTCGTTACGCTTGGTGCTTTTCAGTACTGCGCAGTAAGACAAGATCATGATGATTGCGAGTGAGATGCCGTTGAAGTTATTTAATAGTTCCATTTGATTTCTCCTGGTGTGTATCTACGTTAATTAGGTTTTGCTTGTTTTCTACTTCTGTTTTGTTGCTATGTGTTCAGAATATTGGCTTACTGGCTCACGAAATGAGCTAGTAAAATTAGCTGTGTTATTTGTTGTTTTTTATTCATCTTTTTCATCTTTTTTTGCTTGTTCTTTAATAGCTCTTTAGCGCACTACTGGCAGCTCATCCCACTGCGTGGTGTAGTTCGGCGATCTATTGCCTGATCGCATTTGCCAGTCTTGCTTAGTTCCAGATGCGGCGGTTTTGATAGCGGCATTACCAAAACGGGTATTGATCGAGTCCATGGCCTTCATGAGTCCAGCAGACTTGCCTTTGACTTCCATGTCATCAAATAGTGATTGCTGCATGGTGGGTTTATCAGCCAAGAGATTGAGAATGACGCCTGCTTTTTTGTACTTAAAGCCTGTCTTGTAGATTTGCTTTAAACCTTTTAATGCGGCGCTAGTGAGCGTTAAGGTGTTATCACTAGGATCACTCAGAACCACTGTGATGCTTTGGTGATGTTGTGGCTCAAACGGCTTATGTGGGTTGGTTTGCACAAAAATAGTGAGCGCGCCCGTGACTGACTTTTGGCTTCTGAGTTTCTCGGCACCTCTTGCAGCATGGGTGGCGACAGATTCAGCCAACTCTTCCATGGAGGTCACTGGCTTACCAAAACTTCTTGAAGAAATAATCTGTTGTTTAGCTGGAGCCACTTCTTCGAGCTGCAGACAAGATACGCCACGCAACTCGTAGCAAATACGCTCAATCACCACACCAAATTGTTGGCGCATCGCTTGTGGTGATACTTGCACTAGATCAAAGACGCTATTGATCTTAAGCTCTTTGAGTTTCTTGGCAGTCTTACCACCAATACCCCACACCTCACCTACTGCTGTCTCCGCCATCCATTGATAAAGCGCTTCTTTGGACATGGAGCTGATATCACACACGCCAGCAAACTGGGGGTGCTTTTTAGCTAAGTGATTAGCTAACTTAGCGAGCGTCTTGCTGGCACCAATGCCAACACATACAGGCAAGCCTGTTGTGTCTTTAACGTCTTGCTTAATAATTTGACCTAAGCTAGTTGGGTCAGCATATTGCTTGAGCACCGTCTCGATTTGCAGAAAGCTCTCATCAATACTGTAGACCTCGAGATTGGGCGTGAACTTTCTTAAGACTTCGACTACCCTACCGCTCATATCACCATACAAGGTGTAGTTTGATGAATAAGCTTGGATGCCATGCTGCTTAGCCAGATCTTTCATCTGAAACCAGGGTGTACCCATCTTCACGCCCAGCGCTTTGACTTCAGCACTACGCGCTACTGCGCAACCATCGTTATTAGAGAGTACTACCATGGGTACACCCTCTAGCTTGGGTGCAAACACACGCTCGCAAGAGACGTAGAAGTTGTTCACATCCACGAGTGCGAAAAGTTGATTGGTTTGGCCGGCCTGATTAATGGTACTCATATCGATTTACCGTTTCTGCTACTGGCGTGGCTATATCTGCGCACTACTCCAACCACCACACCCCAGATTTGGAGCTGGCTGTTCTCATTAAAAGTAATGGGCTGGTAGTTTGGGTTCTCTGGCTGGAGCTCGGTTTTGCCACGCAACTGATAGAGGCGCTTGATGGTGTACTCGTCATCCACTACAGCAACAACGATGTCTTTATGTTTTGGTTTGAGGGCTTTATCGACCACCACCTTGTCGCCGTCACAAATACCCGCACCCATCATCGAATCACCCTTTACGGTGAACATGAAGGTGGCTGGCTTGTTTTGAACGAGGTAGCTGTTGAGATCCAACCCTTCCTCAGCGTAATCGGCTGCTGGACTCGGAAATCCCGCAGAAATACGGTGACTCAGAAGCTTAAACTCATAGGCGCCATGAGCAGCTAAGGCTTGTGGGGCCTGGCTTAAGGTCGCTTTTGAGGGGGTCATCTGAGTCGTCATAGGTATTAATATACTGTATGTTTATACAGTATATGAAAAAACCTTAAAAATGACGCTCTTTTTGTTGCTTTTGAGCTATTTGCCTAAATATTGAGCAATAAAAAACCACCCGAAGGTGGTTAATACAACTGGGTTAGCTGGCGGATTGCTAGCAAAAGGCAAATGCCAAAATGGCTGGATCATCCAGGAAAGCATTCGAGGTATAGATGCTTGCCCGATAAAACCAGACATGCCCTACTTCGATGATCTCCGCCAAACGGTTCATGACCCTTAAACGTCACTCATGAAGTCGCCACCACCACTGTCATCCCAAGAACTTGCGCCACCATCATCCCAGGAGCTGGCATCACGTACACCAAAGTTAGGATCTAACGATGCTGGACCACCTACTTGGTTCATGTTGGAGTTCGCATTGTGGTCAGCGTTTGAATGGCCACCATCGCGCCCACCCATGAGATTGCTTGCTAATGCTTGACCAGCATACATACCGGCACCTAATGCAGCACCAGTAGCTAAACTACCCATCAAGCCACTGCCCATGCCACCAGCTGGCGCTCCAGGATATCCAGGATTGCCAGGGCCACCGGGACCACCTGGGTAACCAGCTGGGCCACCTGGAGTTCCAGGATAACCGGCGCTTGGAGCGTTATAGACCTGCACCGCTTCAGCCTTACGACGCTTCATCACAATCATGACGCCAATGATCAGGATGGCAATCAAACCCCAGAAGAGCGGATTGCTAAAAATGGATGTCTGACTAGCAGCAGGTGTAACTTGAGTGCTAGCTAATTGCATCTGGAGTTTTTGTACAGACTCAGGTTGAGCAAACGGCAAACCGGGTGCTAAGTTTTGCGCTTTGATGAAATGATTACGCGCTGCTTCTAACTTACCCTCTTTCAGGTAAAGCTCAGAAGCTACGTAGTGCGCTTTAGCGCTATTAGGATGGTTTTGTAGAACCTCTTTCATCATGGCATCGGCTTTAGCCATCTGCCCAGATTGCACCGCTTGATACACCTCGGGCAAAGTTGCCTCGGCAAATGCTGCGTTGCTAGTTAACAGTACCGCTGCTGCGAATACGCCAACAAATAAATTAATTACTTTACGAATTGTCATCAGGACTCCTTGTAGGATATTTCGTGTGAACTTCATTATCCCTAGTTTGGGGATTATTACTATTCCCTACCTATATAGGGTCTTTAGGATGGATTTCAAGGGGCCCTGGGGCTAGATTACTTCCTTGAGATCGCCCTTTGAGGAGATCAAAAAGGCTTTATTTGGTTTATCTTTGCGAATGCGTCCCAACTCAGCCTGGTAACCCTTCAATTGCTTGCGATACTTCTCATACCTCTCATCACCCTCTTCAGGAATGGTGAGCTTGTAATCAAGAATGGCTAGATGGTCCTCAAACTCTACTAGGCGATCCATGCGGTAGCTTCTGCCTTGCTCATCAGCAATATCGATTTCATTCCAAGCTTGAACCCACTGGTTTTCAGTGAGGTACTTTTGGAGCGCTTGTGTATTCATCACAACCTGAACGCGCTCAGTCAGTTTTTTGGCCTGCTCTTGATCGATGTTGAGCCAATCCATCAATTCTTGCTCGCTTGGCATTTCTGTCTTTACCTGCGTACCTGAGTGCACAGTTAAGAACTCTAGCAATTTATGGAAATGCGTTCCTTCTTCCAAAATCTCTGGATCGGGTTGCTCTACCGCTTGCGCCTGCTCTTTTGCTTTTGCAGCAATCGCTAGTGCGCCACTTTCAATATCGGCAATTGTTTCTTGATGAGATTGTTTGGCCGCATCCCATGACAATTGGAAATGATTTATCTGAAATGGCTCACTACCATTGGAATTCACCTTCTCCTGTTCTTGAGGTGGCAGTTCTCCTAACTGGGTAGCGTCCAAGGTCTCCATCCCTGCCGCAAGCGCTCTGCCATACCAAGATTTTTGACTAATGCCGTCCTTGATATGAGATTGGACGCCACTAATCCATAAGCCTTGCTGTGCGCGAGTCATCGCTACGTACAGGACGTTCCAATTTTCATTCTCACTAACTTCATTCTCTTTTGCGTAGATTGCTGCACGCTTCTCTGTCAAAGACTTTGCGGTATACAGAGACAGATGGCTTGGACTCGTCTCATCTGGAGACCAATCAAGTAGTACGCCACGATTGGGTGCTTTCCACTCTGTATGGTTGGCATCGAGCATGATCACAAATGGCGCCTCTAAACCTTTAGCCCCATGAATAGTCATTAAGCGCACGCACTTATGTTGGTCTTCCTCCGACATCTCGCTATCGAGATCCACCTCACCAATGTCGTCGTCAGCCTCAGCCTCTACATCGCCCTCATCCGGGGTCTCGTCATCATCACCCCGACGCATCGCATTAATCTCTTCGATAAAGCGACTCAAGCTCGGATAGCGACCACCATCTTGATTTAAGGCAAGCTCCAAGAAGGCATCTAAATTAGCCAACACCTGCGCACGTGCTAAATTTTGGGAGGCCACTGCATAACTGACTCGTAAATTACTCTCTTGATAAATGAGATCAAGCAAGTCGTGTACGGGCAATACTTCACCTAGACCTCTCCAACGCTCTAAATAGCGTGCTGCCTTTTGTATAGGGGCATCGAAGCTACTCTGTAAGGCATCCCACCAAGATGATTTGGTTTGAGTTTGGCTTTCGCTTTGACTGTAACTGTCGCCCACATGGCTGCTGAGCTCCTGCATTTGCTGCTCGGTAAAGCTAAAGATGGGACTGCGCAACACTTGCGCTAGTGGCAAGTCGTGCCTTGGGGATACCAAGACAGTGAGCAAGGCAATTAAGTCGTCGATCTCTAAAGTATTCAGGAGGCCGCCTAAGCGAGAACTATCGTAAGCCAAGCCTGCTTCGCGCAGTGCTCGCTCAAATTGCGGCAAGTAGGCGCGGCGCTTGACGAGCAATATAAAGTCACTAGCTCTTGCTGGGCGCCAGCACTCTTTGCCATCTTTTTTATCAATTACTTGGCGCGTTGTCAGAACATGATGAATCAAGCGGCTTACTTGTTGACCCTCCCAATAGCGCTGTTGCACTCCGACAGTCAACCCTGAATCCTCAATAGGATTATCTAGAGCGCTACCAGTGCGCTCAGCTTGATCCTGCTCTGTACGCTCAATGAGTGGCAATAACATCGCCTCGCCCTTGGCGGCAAACTCCTTCTCAGCAATACCCTCTAATGGTGCTTTCCAGTCAGTATCTTGCTTGGCAAATACATAGCTCGGTGGAACTGCATCCGTTAAAAAGATATCGTTCACCGCATCATTAATTGCATGCGCATTTCTGCGGGTGGTGTTCTTTTCCAAATACTTCGCCTGCAGAGTCGACTCCAGGAAAGTAGTTGCACTAGTGAACAATCTTGGGTCAGCGCGGCGGAAGCGATAGATCGACTGCTTGGGATCTCCGACAATAAAGACGCTTGGACGAGAGCCGTCTTGTCCATAACCCTCCAGCCAAGAACGCAAAATCTGCCATTGCAGTGGATTGGTGTCCTGAAACTCATCAATCAGAATGTGACTGTACTTCGCATCTAGTCTTGCTTGCAGGTAAGCGGCATTAGCCGGATCGGCCATCAACTGGCTCACGCCAATTTCTAGGTCATCAAAGTCACGTACACGCATCGACTCTTTAGCTTTTTGCATATGACCTAGCATTGCTTCGCTCATCGCAAACCAAGCGGCATTGACCGCATAAGCATCTTGATCATTTTTCCAGGAGAACCATGCCTCATATGCATCAACCCAAGCATTACGAATGGAGGTGATCTGCAACGGGTCGCCACCAGTCGCAGCCAGATAATCCCGCATAGGTACCGACATCGTCGCAATATCTTTTAGTGGTGTCAGAGTCTTGGTTAAGAAGTAGCTTTGCCATTGATCCGCAATCTCCATCACGGAGCCACCTGCCGCATGAAGTGCAATGACTCTCTGAATAAATGGCGCACTTTTCTTTTGACCAGGGGTGCCATTACTAAAGCACTCAAGCATCACTTGTAAATCTTCTTTAGTGCCAGGGCGTCGCCAAAATTCTTCTAGCGGGTTTGGCAACGATAAATTGGGTAAGCATTGTGCTAAAGCGTCGACTGGACTAATGCCCTTAGCTTTACAAGAAGCCAAGAAGAATGTCCAAGCACCTCTTTGCTTAAAGAGGCTGTAATTACCCATCAAGAACTTGTCAGTCTCAAAAGCGCCAAACTCTTTGAGTAAAACGTCATAGTGTTTTTTCAGATCAGCAGGTAAATCGCCCCACCAATCTTGCATGCACTCTTCTTGTAGGCGCTTGGCATCTTCACGGAGATTAAATCCAGGCTGGACTTCTGCGGAGATTGGCGCCGCTCCGAGAAGTCTACCGAACCACCCATGGAAGGTATCAATCACAATCGATTGGGGGCTCATTAATACCTTCAGATACAGCGCCCTTGCTTGCGGTAGCAACTTCTTCGCTTCCGCATCGTTCAATCCTCTCATTGTGAGCTCATGAATGAGTTGCTCATCAGTCATTTGAGAAAACTGTTCCAGCAAGCCGTATAGGCGGTCGCGCATTTCTTGGGCGGCTTTACGGGTAAAGGTCAGCGCCAAGATCTCTTGAGGTTTAGCGCCAGCGAGCAATAGGCGCACCAGGCGTGCGACCAAGAGCCAAGTCTTGCCGCTGCCCGCACAAGCGGAAACAATCACTGAGTTATGCGGGTTGCAGGCTACGGCGTAATCAAACTTATCGCTCACCACATCCCCTTTCTGCAAATGCCCCTGGCTTCGCAATACTGGCAAACGCTATCCGGTGCAAACGCTTTCATAGGTTTGCGTGCCCATAAGACTTCTAAATCCTCATTGAGTTGTTCTGAAAATTGCCCCATCATCTCTGGCATTTGTTCAACTGGATGAGCCCTCACAATCTTGTCATCGGCTTTCTTAAGATCTGCTTTTAATGACACCCATTCAGCTTGCTCGATGGTGCGGCCAGGAAGATGTGCTGCAACGGCATTCTCATTGACGGCGCGGGCGTAGATTAGCAATTGAGGATCATCCAAGAGATGATCTGCCCGCTTCTTGATTTTGGCGATACCTTGGTTCTTGTAATCAATGACTGCTGCGGCAGTGGAATTACTGACGTTCACGTCAAAGCGGTCAGCCCGTCCCGCAATCTCAATTTCTCTTTGCACGCCATCGGGATCAGTCAGCATCACCATAAATCCAACTGGCAACTCTGCATCGTGATACTGCCAACCTTCAGCCTCGCGCTTGAGTTGCCAATCTACAAAGCTAGGAATCTGCTTTTGCCAATCACGCAAAGTACCGGTGACTCTGGCATCACCCTTAATCAAGCGCTCAAACTCTTTTTCTGAATGCTTGATGAGATGCTCTTGCATCCACTCACGACGAGCATCCTCACCTTCATGAATCCTTGAATGGGTTTTTTGCTCTTCTGTTTTTAATGCTTGGAAGAAGTTCTTTGACAAGGCGTGCAAAACCTGCCCTGCCAATGAAGCATCAAAGCCTTCTTCGAATTCTTTTGCCTTACGTAAACCCAAGATACTTCGGACGTAGTAACGATAAGGACAATCTCTTAATGCTTTGTAAGCACTAGGAGACATACTAATCGGCAATGCAATCTCAGGGTTAACGGTTGTGACCGCTTCTTGCAATGGGTCAGATTGGTTTGAATGCGTATCGGGCTTCGCCTCCAATATTGGCCAATCTGGCAATTGCGTGCGTAAGCGACTAATCCAGGCTGATGGCCTGAGAGGTTCGCCGCTTTTGCTTTTACTCTGCCAAAGCAAATCGACTTGCGGACAAGAAATCAGTAATTGCGAGAGATCTCTAGCCTGCTGAATATATTGCGCTGTAACGGTTGAGGCTTTTAATAAGCGATTGAGCGTATCCGAGAAAAATAATGGTGGCTCAGAAAACGCTGGCAACTGTTGCTCATCGCAACCCACCAAGACAACGGCATCAAACTCTCGCAAACGTGTTGAGCTTAGCGGCAAGATACTTAAAGTTGCTTGCGCTTGCTGACCCACCTCTTGATAGGAGGCCTCCTCAATTACCGTCTTGAGTAAGCTCAGCCACTCTGGCAAACGCATAGCGACCTGCCGATAGACACCCGCACCTAAATCAAAAGTCTTGAGCACTTCAAGTAATTGCTTACCAGCGGAGTCTTTTTCAAGTTGCTGCGCCATGCCCATCTCTTGCAGATTAGCTTGCAGGAGTACATAAGCATTTTCACAATCGAGTTTGAGCTCCAACCACTGCGCATGATGTCGTTGCAATAAAGTGAGCAACTCCAAGAGTGATTCATGGGGCACACTGCCACGCGATGATGAATAGGCATTGGCTCGTTCAATCGCAATTCGAAAGGTTTCCCAACCTGACTTTGCTTGGCTTGCAATCAGAATATCTTCAAGCTGAGCAATGAGGCTGACACAAGCCTCCGATGGCTTTTGTAAGGTATGGGCAATATCAAAAAAGGGATTTTGTAAAAACTCCAGCAAGGCACTTGCACTCGGTCCCTCTTTAGGCGAGCGAATTAACTCCAACCAACTATTGAGCGATGCTGCGGCGCGGGTAGTTGAAAGCTTCCAACCGGTCTCGTCACGAATACGCAGATTTGGTCCAAAGCGTGACAGCAATGCGCGCGCCCTTCTTGCAGCTAAACGATCTTGTGCAACGAAAGCGATGTTGGTCTTGCCTGCAATTAAATGCGCCTCAATCGATTTGGCTGCTGCCCAAGCCAATTCTTCAAATCGTCTAGCCGCCAATAACTTCCATCCATCATGGAAGCTTGCTTGAATGTTGTGATCCACCAGGATCTGCTGTTCGCTATCTACTGGTTTGAGCTGCCCTTCGGCATCTTGCCCAGTTAGCGCCTCAGACCACAGCGCCACTAAATGCCAATCCATTCCAATATTCACTACAGGTGCAAATTGTGAATACTCATTTAAATACCGAGACATCATCTCTTGATCAATCGGCTTGGGATCAGCAGTCTCCACCCAAATCAAAGGTCTTGCCACAGCTTGATTGGTATTTGCAGCCTGAAGATGGGCAGCCAATGCGAAATGCTTACGCATGACAGGATCACCAGGACTACTGAGGAAACGCCAGAAGGCCAATAAAACAGTGGATTCTTGATCAACGACCTTACGAGATAAGCCAACATAGGCTTTAGCGATCGCTTGATCCAACAGTGTTTCTACTTGTTTTACCCACAACTCTGAATCGAGGGTTTGGTTTTGTACTAAGGCATTGATTTCGCTTTGCATCAGTGGCACAACTGCCTCTGACAAGGAATCGCATGCATCGATCACTGCCTGCGCCAAACCCCAAGCCCCCGCTTCACTCTCGGCCTTAAACCAGCTTTGCAATATTTTGTGTTTACGCAGGTTGATATAAACAGATAACCAACGCTCTAGATCTGTTTGCTTTTTGGGGAATTTCCATGCGCCTGGTGCTGCCTCTAGCCAGTCGTTAAAACTCATGACTTGCGGTAGGAAAGCAATCTGATTTGGCAGATCTTGAGGTCGATGCTTTTCTAGGGCAGTCCTCACCCCCATTAATGGGCCTGCAGTACTCAGAACCACCAAGGGGCGCTGGTTCGTTTGCACCGCACAACTCCAAATACCCTCGGCGAGTGACTTCAGAGCGCTGGCATTGGGCGCTATTGCCCAAGCATGTGGCTGCTTTAGATCATTCAGGATTGGAAATGGGTGCGGCATTGAGGGTGGTTCTGGGGCTGGTTTTTTAGTATTTAGGCAGAAAGTGTGGCTTATTGCTAATATAAGCGTTGTAGCGCGATAACTATATAAAACTAAATAAGACTAATTAAGGAATTTTCATGAGTGCCGGCATCAAATATGTAACTGACGCTTCTTTCGAGCAAGACGTTCTAAAGTCCGATAAACCTGTTCTCCTCGACTTCTGGGCTGAGTGGTGTGGTCCTTGCAAGATGATCGGTCCTATCCTTGAAGAGCTGGCTGGTGAATACGGC
>NZ_NCJB01000048.1:0-14195 GCF_002282275.1 Polynucleobacter sp. 39-46-10
TGAACGGAGAAACGTATGAAATTAATTACCGCAATCATCAAGCCCTTCAAGCTTGACGAAGTGCGCGAAGCTCTCTCGGAAGTGGGAGTTTCGGGCATCACCGTCACTGAAGTTAAAGGCTTTGGCCGTCAAAAGGGTCACACCGAGTTGTATCGCGGTGCTGAGTATGTAGTCGACTTTTTACCTAAAGTAAAAATTGAAGCTGCTGTTGAAGATGGCATCTTGGAGCGAGCGATTGAAGCGATTGAAAAATCTGCTCGTACTGGAAAAATTGGTGATGGCAAAATTTTTGTCTCCCCAGTCGAACACGTCATTCGCATTCGTACCGGTGAAACCGGCGCGTCAGCACTTTAAAGAGAGGTTCAAAATGTTAACTTGGATGAAACGACTCCTAGCTGGAAGCGCAATGGCCTTGGCTATTGGTGCAACTAGCGTTATGGTGACTTCACCAGCTTTTGCTGATGAAGCTAAGCCAGTTGCTGCTGCGGCCGCTGCTGCAGTTGCTGCTGCTCCTGCATTGGTTCCAAACAAGGGCGATACAGCTTGGTTATTGGTGTGTACAGCATTAGTAATCTTGATGACTTTGCCTGGTTTGGCTTTGTTCTACGGCGGTTTAACACGTAGCAAGAACATTCTTTCTGTACTCGTACAGTGTATGTTCGTATTTGCGTTGATCACAGTGTTGTGGTCTCTCTATGGATACAGCTTTGCATTTACTGAAGGTGGCGCATTCATTGGTGGACTAGATCGCTTGTTCTTGCAAGGCATTACTCCAGATTCAGTTGCTGCTACATTTAGCAAAGGCATTGTGATTCCTGAGTATGTATTTATGGCCTTCCAAGCTGCGTTCGCAACAATTACTTGCTGCTTGATCATTGGCTCATTTGCTGAGCGTGCAAAGTTTTCTGCAATTATTTTGTTTGTGATTTTGTGGTTCACTTTCAGCTACTTGCCAATCGCTCACATGGTTTGGTTCTGGCCAGGTCCTGATGATATTAAAGACGCTGCATCACTCGAAGCAATTACAGCTCGTGCTGGCTGGTTGTGGCAGAAGGGTGTTCTTGACTTTGCTGGCGGTACTGTTGTTCACATCAATGCTGCGATCGCAGGCTTGGTAGGTTCATTCGTGATCGGCAAACGTTTAGGTTACGGCAAAGAAGCAATTAAGCCGCATAACTTAGTGTTCGTCATGATTGGTGCTTCACTCTTGTGGTTCGGTTGGTTTGGTTTTAATGCTGGTTCTGCTCTCGAAGCAAACGGCAGTGCAGCCTTGGCATTCGTAAACACATTGTTGGCAACAGCTGCTGCAGTATTGGGCTGGTCATTTGCTGAGTGGATTACTAAAGGCAAGCCTTCTATGTTGGGTGCTGCATCTGGTTGCGTAGCCGGTTTGGTTGCAATTACACCAGCTGCTGGTTTTGTTGGCCCAATGGGTGCACTCGTTATCGGCGTTCTTGCTGGCGTGGTTTGCTTATGGGGTGTTTCTGGTCTCAAGAAGATGTTGGGTTCAGACGACAGCTTGGACGTATTCGGTGTGCATGGCGTTGGCGGTATCTTAGGCGCTTTGTTAACTGGTGTGTTCGCAGATCCAGCTTTAGGCGGAACAGGTATTTGGGATTACGTAGCCAATGCTGCAGCCCCTGATTACTCTATTGCTAGCCAATTATGGATTCAGAGCCAAGGTGTGATTGTTACCCTGATTTGGTCTGGCGTAGTTTCTTACATCGCCTTCAAATTGGTGGATATCGTGATTGGTTTACGTGTCAAGGAAGATGCTGAGCGCGAAGGCTTGGATATCACTTCCCACGGTGAGTCTGCTTACGAGTCTTAATTAGCATTTTTACCCCTCACTGGGCGGCTTTAGTTGGCTGCCCGGTTTTTAAGCGCGGGATCCTCGGATTCCGCGTCTTTCTTTTAAAAATCTTACAATGGTGAAATGGTCCCACATCTCATCACTGCCCTTAGCGGCCCTCTTCTCGATCTCGAGTCGAAGGTATTAGAAGCAACCCCAACGATTGAGCGCTGGTTCAGGCTTGAATGGCAGGAGCACACTCCGCCGTTTTACTGTTCCGTAGATCTGCGCAATGCAGGCTTTAAGCTTGCCCCGGTTGATACCAACCTCTTTCCAGGTGGTTTTAATAACCTCTCGCCCCAAATGTTGCCTTTAGCTGTTCAGGCTGCCATGGCTGCGATTGAGAAAATTTGTCCTGAAGCAAAAAATTTACTATTGATACCCGAGCGACATACTCGCAATACGTTCTATTTGCAGAATATTGCGCGCCTGTCCTCGATCTTGCGTCAAGCAGGCCTGAATGTGCGCTTGGGCACTTTATCTGACGAAATTAAAAAACCAACTTGGATTGATTTGCCAGATGGCAATCGCCTCTTGATGGAGCCGCTATCTCGTTTGGGTCTGAAGAAGCAACGACTTGGACTAAAAGATTTTGATCCATGCTCAATTCTGCTGAACAATGATTTATCAGCAGGCATTCCTCCGATTTTAGAAAACCTGCACGAGCAGTATCTCCTACCAGGCCTACATGCTGGTTGGCATGTTCGTCGCAAATCAAATCACTTTGCTGCATACGATGAGGTTGCTAAAAAATTTGCAAAGGTAGTTGATATTGATCCATGGATGATCAACCCTTATTTTGCTAGTTGTTCAAATGTGAATTTTCATGAGCGCAAGGGCGAAGAGGAATTACAAGCAGCAGTTGAGAAGGTTTTAAAGAAGACGGCTAAAAAATATCGTGAGTACGGTATTAAAGAAAAACCTTATGTCGTTGTAAAGGCCGATGCTGGTACATACGGCATGGGTGTGATGGTGGTGAACGATCCTGCCCAACTCAAAGGCTTGAATCGCAAAGACCGAAACAAGATGAGTGTAGTAAAAGAAGGTCTTGAAGTAAGCGATGTTTTGATTCAAGAGGGCGTATATACTTTCGAGAAGGTGAACGAGGCAGTTGCTGAGCCTGTGGTGTATATGATTGACCGCTATGTGATCGGTGGCTTCTATCGCGTCCATACCGATCGTGGTCCCGATGAGAATCTCAATGCGCCAGGTATGCACTTTGTACCTTTAGCATTTGAGCAAAACTCTATGCCAGACCTGGGTGCTAAGCCTGGTAGCGCCCCCCCAAATCGTTTTTATCTCTATGGTGTTGTTGCTCGTCTAGCTTTATTGGCAGCATCTTTAGAGTTAGAGCGCTCTGATCCTAATGCAGAAGCCGCTTAACTTATTCGGATATTGAGATGAACTTTCTTTTTATTGCTGATCCTTTGGAGTCTTTTAAGATTAGCAAAGACTCCACCTTAGCAATGATGCGAGTTGCGCAAGAGTCAGGACATCAACTTTGGTTTTGCGAAAGTCGTAATATTCTCTGGAGAGATGACTTTGTAGTGGCTGATTGTCGGCCACTCGAAATTAAGCCAAGCAGTACATCATGGTTTGAATTGGGCCCCATAGAGGATCGCCCATTAAATACCTTTAACGCAGTCATGATGCGTACAGATCCGCCGTTTGATATTGAATATCTCAATACCACTTGGTTATTGTCGGCTGCTGTTCGTCAGGGTGCGAAAGTATTTAATAATCCAACGGCTATTCGCGATCACTCCGAAAAGATATCTATCACAGAGTTTCCAGAACTCATTCCGCCAACTTTAGTGACGCGTGAACTCAGTGCAATTGAAGTGTTTCATCGAGAGCATCAAGATATTGTGATCAAGCCCCTAGATGGTATGGGTGGTATGGGCGTATTTCGCGTGGGTCCCAATGGTTTAAATCTTGCCAGCATTGTTGAGACGCTAGGTGAGAATGGCGCGCGTACTTTGATGGTGCAGAGATTCTTGCCTGAGATATCCCAAGGCGATAAGCGAGTACTGCTGATCGGTGGCGAGGTGGTGCCATTTGCATTAGCCCGCATTCCGCAGGGTAGTGAAATCAGAGGTAATTTAGCTGCTGGTGGCAAAGGAGTGGCTATGCCACTAACTAATGCCGAGATAAAGGTCGCAGAGCGTCTTGCCTCTATATTGAATGCCCGAGGCTTGTTCTTGGTAGGATTAGATTTAATTGGCGCCTATGTCACCGAAATCAATGTGACTAGCCCAACATGTTTTGTAGAAATTACTGAGCAAAGTGGGTTTGATGTTTCGAAATTTTGGTTAACAGCGCTTGAAAAGGCATTGGCATAGACATGGTTGGAATCGTAATAGTTGCTCACACCCCAGTAGCAAGTGCGATGCTCGGTTTTGCTGAGCATGCGTTTGGTGTGCTGCCAGAGAGGGTTAGGGCTGTTGATATTCCGCCCTACGAAGATACAAAAGCCAGCTTCGACCGACTTTTGAAAGCGGCCTATGGCGTCAATACAGGTCAAGGCGTTTTAATATTGACCGATGTAATGGGTGCGACTCCCGCCAATGTGGCATCTAAGCTTGAAGCTTTGGGGCCATTGTCTGGTTTAAATGCACCCGTGATTGTCTTGTCCGGATTAAATCTACCCATGCTGATGCGCTGCATCTCTCATCGTGGTGAGGGCTTGGAGGAGTTGGCTAAAAAAGCGCTTCTAGGTGGTCAAAATGGAATTTTGCGCCTGGGTTCTAAAACACCGCAAGCCACTACGGAGGAATAGGACGCACTATGCCTGTTGCTGAAATCGAAATCATTAATAAGTTGGGGTTGCATGCTCGCGCATCTGCGAAGTTATCCCAGCTTGCTGCCGAGTTTCCTTGTGAAATCTTTTTATCCCGCAATGGACGTCAAATTAATGCCAAGAGCATTATGGGCGTCATGATGCTGGCTGCTGGCATTGGAAGCACAGTCACTCTAGAGACCGTTGGCGAGAAAGAGAATGAGGCAATGCAAGCTTTAGCTGCATTAATTAATGATCGATTTGGTGAGGGCGAATAGGGATGACTTTTGCTTTGCACGGAATTGCAGTATCCAAAGGCATTGCCATTGGCAAAGCCGTACTGATTTCGCGTGCAGCATTAGAAGTTAGTCATTACCTCATTGAGGCTGGCAAAGAAGAGGCTGAGGCCAAAAAGCTATTAGATGCTTTTGAGCAGGTACGCCTTGAGTTGGCGCAATTGCGCCAAGGATTGCCAAAAGACGCGCCACAAGAAATGGCTGCATTCTTAGATGTTCACGGCATGATTCTGGCAGACCCGGCTTTGGCTGAGAAACCCATTAAATTGATTCGCACTCAGAGATTAAATGCCGCCTGGGCTTTAACAACCGAGCTGAATGATCTATTGGAGCAATTTGCGGATATTGAGGACGCCTATTTAAAAGAGCGCGCCAACGATATTCGCCAGGTGGCTGAGCGTGTAATTAAAGCTTTGAATGCCCAGAAGAAAGATCCGTTGAATGATGCCGATTTTTTACCGGCAAGCGATATCGGCATTGAATCAATTATTGTTGCGCATGATATTGCCCCTCATGACATGCTGCGTTTCAAAGAGCATGCTTTCACGGGATTTGTAACAGATCTTGGAGGAAAGACTTCACACACAGCAATTGTTGCGCGCAGTATGGAAATTCCTGCGGTAGTTGGTGTGCGACACGCCAGTGAAATGATTCGTCATGGCGATTGGCTGGTATTGGATGGTGAGCATGGGGTTGTCGTTGTTGCACCCGATGAACAACTCCTTGCCGAGTATCGAAAGCTGCAAACGCAAGCTTTAAAAGAGGCTCGTAAGCTAAAGCAGTTAAAGCATGCCAAGACAGAAACAGCTGATCGGGTTGAGATTGAGTTATTTGCCAATATTGAGTTACCCGAAGATGCTATTCAGGCAGTGAAGTTGGGTGCTGTAGGCGTTGGTTTGTTCCGCTCTGAATTTTTATTCATGGATCGAAAGCAAGCCTTGCCTGATGAAGAGCAGCAGTATCAAGAATATCGTCGCGTAGTCGATTTAATGCATGGTCTGCCTGTCAATATTAGAACCATTGACGTTGGTGCTGATAAGGCCTTAGGTGGCGGTGGAGATGTTTCTCAAACTGGCGCATCCCCATTGGGATTGCGTGCGATTCGCTGGTCTTTGACCGAGCCGGAGATCTTTTTAACTCAACTCAGGGCTATCTTGCGTGCATCCGCCCATGGTCAGGCGCGCATTATGATTCCGATGTTGGCGCATGCTAAAGAAATCGATGAAACATTTAGATTGATTGAAAAGGCAAAGCAGCAATTACATCAGCGTGGCAAGGCGTTTAATCCAAATATTCAAGTTGGTGCAATGATTGAAATTCCGGCGGCGGCTTTGATGCTGCCGTTGTTTATTAATCGATTCGATTTCCTTTCGATTGGTACCAACGACTTAATTCAGTACACCTTGGCAATTGATCGTGCGGATCATGCGGTTGCGCATTTGTATGACCCCTTGCATCCAGCCATTTTGAACTTATTATCAAGCATCATTGATCAAGCGAAGCGGGCAGATGTGCCGGTTGCTGTTTGCGGTGAGATGGCTGGCGATCCTGCATTAACAAAGCTATTACTTGCGCTCGGGTTGACAGATTTCTCAATGCACTTTAGTCAACTGCTATTAGTTAAGCGCGAGATCTTAAAAGCAAATGTAGGCCTATTAAAAGCCCGCGTTCCTAGAGTCCTGCGTGCTTATGAACCCGACGAGCAGACCAAAGCATTAGAGCGATTGCTTTCTTAACTCCCTAATGTTGGGGGCCGCATACCTGACATTCTAGATTCCGAGAAATGCGAATCTCATTAATCTGAGTAGTGAGCGCATTCCACAACAACATTCTTCCCACCAAAGGCTGACCAAAGCCAATCAATACCTGCAGGGCTTGAGCCGCTTGCATCGCGCCAATAATGCCCACTAGCGGCGAGAAGATACCCATGCTGGCACAGCTAACTTCTTCAAACTGTTCTTCTGGAGAAAAAAGGCAGGCGTAGCAAGGGGATGCTTCATTTCGAAAATCAAATACGCTCAGTTGACCATCAAATTTGAGGGCAGATCCAGAGACGAGCGGCACTTTCTGATTAAAGCAAGCTGCATTAATGAGCTGACGGGTAGCAAAGTTATCGGTGCAATCTAAAACGAGATTTACTGATGGCAAGAGTTCTTGTAATAAATTCTCAGTTGCCTTCTCTGCGATTACATTAATCGTGAGCGTCGGATTGATGCTTTGCAAAAATTGCTTCCCTGATTCCACCTTACTTTTGCCGAGGGAGTTCTGGCTATGCATGATTTGTCTCTGCAAATTAGTGAGCTCGACTTTGTCATGATCAACCAACGTAATTTTTCCTACGCCAGTTGCAGCCAAGTATGGTGCGGCAGCGCTTCCTAAGCCACCGGCGCCAATGATCAGGATGTGCGAGCCAAGCAAAGTTTCTTGGCCAGCAACATCAATTTCTTCTAGCAGTAAATGCCGCGAGTAGCGAAGTAGCTGCTCATCATTCATATATATGCCTAATTGCGAGAACTTACTCTAGCTTGGAGGCAGAGCGTTTCACAGGCTCACCATTAATGAATGCGACTGCCTGAGAAAGCATAAAGTCATCTGCGCTACCGAGCTCGACAGGCTTCTTGGACTTGTCTTTTTCTTTCTCTTCAGGAGTCTTCTTGGCATTCTTTTCTTCAATACGTTGTAGCTCTTCTAGGCGACGTTTTTCACGATCGGCAACGAGCTTTTCTTCTGAAGATTGCTTGTTGCGCAAATGCTTCTCGCTGTCGATCTCGCGAGTGATTAATACATCGTCAGGATCGCCGTCTTTATTTTGATCTACTGCGATATCCGGCTTGATGCCATAGGCCTGAATCGATTTACCACTTGGCGTGTAGTAATAAGCCGTAGTGATCTTCAGTGCAGAATTATTGGTCAGTGGGCGGACTGTTTGTACTGAGCCTTTGCCAAAAGTAGTTTTACCAATAATAGTTGCACGTTTGTAATCCTGTAATGCACCAGCGACAATTTCAGAGGCGGAAGCGGAGTAGGCATTTACTAAAACTACCATCGGTAATTTTTTATATATCGCTGGTACGCTAGATAAAGGGTCGCCAGGCTCGCTCAGACGATACATTGCTGGTGTCGCATTGAATACTTGCTTTGAGTCAGCTGTCTGACCTTTAGTAGAAACAATCACAGCATCTGCTGGCAAGAAGGCGGCAGCTACACCGACTGCGCCTTGCAACAAGCCGCCACCATTGTTTCTGAGGTCAAGAATAATGCCCTTCATTTTAGGATCTTGATTTGCAAGATCAGCTAATTTTTTAGCCAGATCAGGAACAGTGCGCTCTTGAAAGCTCGTTACTCTGACCCAGGCAATATTGTTGTCCAAAATTTTGGCTTTAACGGACTGCACTTTAATTTCAGCGCGGGTAATGGTTACTGGAAAGCTACGTTCTTCACTTTTACGGAAGACAGTCAAAGTAATTTTTGTGCCCGGTGTACCGCGCATGGTGCGAACTGCCTTGTCGAGTGACATACCGCGAACGGGTTTGTCATCTAAGCGAGTAATGAGATCGCCAGCTTGCAAGCCAGCACGAGCTGCAGGGCTATCTTCAATCGGGTTAAGTACTTTGACAACGCCGTCTTCTGAAGTGATTTCAATACCAAGACCAGCAAACTTGCCGCTAGTCTGTTCCTGCATTTCCGAAAAATCTTTTTTATCAAGATAGGTGGAGTGCGGATCAAGACTGCTCACCATGCCTTTGACAGCATCGGTTAGCAGCTGTTTATCTTCAATCGGCTCAACATACTCGCGTTTGATTTGTGCAAAGACATTCGATAGTGTTCGCAGTTCATCTAAGGGTAGTGTCGTGCCCTGCTGGGCGGTAGCGGACAATTGAATAGTGGCTGCAACCCCGGCGATGAGGCCAATAGAAACGAGGGCAAAGTTCTTGAAAAATACGCGCATGCTTCTGTTTTACCTTAATCCAAATAAAAATGCTGAATGGGTTTGAGGTTATCATCGAGCTCATAAACAAGCGGGATGCCATTAGGGACGTTGATTTCCATAATGTCTTCGTCAGAAACCTGGTCGAGATACTTAATTAATGAGCGAATACTATTGCCGTGTGCAACCAGTAATACGCGCTTGCCTGCCTTGAGTGCGGGGGCGATAGATTCGTTCCAAAGGGGTAATACACGCTCGACGTTATCTTTAAGGCACTCGCCTAAGGGAATATCAGAAGCGTTCAGTTTTTCGTAGCGACGATCATTTTGCGGATTACGTTCATCACCTGTTTCCAAGAGTGGTGGGCGCACATCGTAGGAGCGGCGCCAAATATGAACCTGGGCATCTCCGTACTGTTCGGCAGTTTCGGCTTTATTCAGACCGGTCAGAGCGCCATAGTGACGCTCATTTAGTCTCCAGCTATGAACTACGGGCAGCCACATGAGGTCCATGGTGTCTTGAACATGCCACAAGGTACGAATAGCTCTTCTAAGAACAGAGGTATAGGCCACATCAAACTCATAGCCTGCCTTGCGGAGGTTTTCACCTGCGGCCAGTGCTTGTTCAGTACCTTTTGGGGTTAAGTCAACGTCCGCCCAGCCAGTGAAGCGGTTTTCAAGATTCCAGGCAGATTCGCCATGACGAATAAGGACAAGTTGTTTCATAGAGCCATTCTATAATCCGGTGATGAACTTTCTCACTCAAATTGATAATTTAGCGCTTATCGCCCTCCTGCTAGTTTCGGGCGCAGCACTCTTCCTTCCCACATTATCTACGCTTATTAGCGGAAAAGGCTTATCGCCTACAGAAGCAACTATTTGGATGAATCGCCGTAAAGCGGCTGTTTTGGACTTGCGTCCGGAGTCCGACTTTAAAGCGGGTCATCTGCCCGGGGCAAAACATATCTTGGCTGAGCAAATCCCTTCCGGAGTTGAGAAGCTGAAGCTGGACCGTAAAAACCCCATTATTTTGGTTTGCCATTCTGGTACGAGTGCGCGCAAACTTGTTCCAGAGTTGAAAAAAATGGGCTTTTCTGAGATTGCAGTCTTAGAAGGCGGAGTTCAAGGTTGGCAGGCTGCAGCCCTGCCATTGGTTAAATAATTCAGCGAGTCTCAGATATGCCACCAGTCACGATGTATAGCACCCAAGTCTGTCCATACTGCGTTATGGCAGAAAAGCTATTGCAAAAGAAAGGCGTTACAAATCTGGAGAAGATCTTGATTGACCGCGATCCTGCCCAGCGCGAGATCATGATGACGCGTACGGGTCGTCGCACTGTGCCACAAATTTATATTGGTGAGACCTATGTTGGTGGTTATGACGATCTAGTAGCCTTAGATCGCGCGGGCCAACTTGATTCACTGCTAGCTTAAAAAATTTACTCAGAAAGTTTTCCATGACTGAACAAACTACTTCCGCTCCAGATGCAGCTGATAACTCAAAAGAGCCTGGTTTCCGCATTCAACGGATCTACCTTAAGGACTTATCTTTAGAGCAGCCACATGCGCCACAAATTTTATTGGTTTCCGCTGAGCCTCAAGTAGAGGTTGAGGTGGATGTTGCTGTTACTCGTTTGGGTGATGAGATTTTTGAAGTTGCTTTAATAGCGACAGTCACTGCCAAAGTAGACGGCAAAGTACTGTTTTTGGTTGAGGCAAAGCAAGCGGGCATTTTTGAATTTAGCAATATTCCTGCAGAGCAAATTGATCCCATGTTAGGCATTGCTTGCCCAACGATTTTGTATCCTTATTTGCGCTCCAATATTGCAGACACCATTAGCCGCGCTGGTTTCCAGCCAATTCATTTGAACGAGATTAATTTCCACGGCATGTATGAACACCGCCTGATGCAGGCTGCGCAAGCGGCTGCAACGGAAGGTGGCGCTGCCGATGAAAGCAAAATCATTCTTCCTCACTAAGTTGATTTAATTAAGGCCCACAGATCATGAAAGTGACGCTGCTTGGAGCTGGATCATGGGGTACTGCTATGGCCGCACAAGCTGCGCGCCATCTTCAATCGGGCGACGTTTGTTTGTGGTCGAGAAGTGCCGAGCAGTTGGGAGAGATTCAAAAGTCGGGTGAGAACGCAGAATATTTACCTGGTGTCATCTTGCCTAAAGGCTTGCAATTAGAAGCGAGTTTTGAGCAGGCTATCGAACGCCTTTCTGAAAATGATCTTTTGGTAATTGCGACTCCAATGTCGGGTTTGTCAGAAACGGTAGCGCAGGTGCTGCGCCTCGCAAAACACCCGCTTAATATCGTTTGGTTGTGTAAGGGTTTAGAGCCCAGCACTACTTTATTGCCACACCAAGTAGTGGCGCGCGAAGATCAATTGCATAGCCATGGTCTTCAGCATTCTTACGGCGCTTTATCTGGACCCAGTTTTGCAAAAGAGGTTGGCAATGGAATGCCCTGCGCATTAACAATCGCCAGCAAATCAAATACTTTGTGCGACATTGTTCAGGGCGCCTTTCATCACGGCAATATGCGGATCTATGCTAGTGACGATTTAGTTGGAGTTGAGCTGGGTGGTGCAATTAAAAACGTTCTGGCAATTGCGGCTGGTATTGGTGATGGTCTAGACCTTGGCTTAAATGCGCGCGCTGCAGTGTTAACTCGTGGCCTTGCAGAAATGATGCGTTTAGTAAAGGCTGCTGGTGGTCGACCAGAGACCTGTATGGGGCTGACTGGCGTAGGCGATTTGATATTGACTGCCACCGGCGATCTCTCGCGTAATCGTCGTGTTGGTTTGGCACTTGCCGCAGGAAAACCTTTGCCTGAAATCTTAGGCAATTTAGGACATGTTGCTGAAGGTGTCTTGTGCGCCTCTGCGGTTGGTAATCTAGCCACTCGTCTTGGTGTCGAGATGCCAATTACTGCCATGATGTGTGAAGTCTTATCTGGAAAGCTTTCACCGCATGAGGCAGTGAAAAAACTGATGGGACGCGACCCCAAGGTTGAAGTTTAAGTTTCTTAATTTCCGCCAAGCAATCCGTTCTGGCGCCAAGCTTCATAAACCACAATTGCTACCGTGTTCGAGAGATTTAAGCTGCGACTGCTATCTTGCATCGCTAAGCGCATTTGGTTAGGCGCTGGAATCGAACTTCTCACTTCTTCAGTAATGCCTTTGGTTTCGGAGCCAAAGACAAAATAATCTTCGGGCAAATATTTGCCATCATGAAACTTGCCAGAGCTCTTAGTTGTTAAGGCAAAAATATGTGCAGGCTTGGGCTGTTCATCAGCAAGAAATTGCGCCCAGTTTTTATGAACTTTTATTTTGGCAAACTCGTGATAATCTAGTCCTGCTCTTCGAAGCTTGGCATCTTCCATGGGGAAGCCTAGCGGCTCGATGAGATGGAGTTTTGCACCCGTATTTGCACACAGGCGAATGATGTTGCCTGTATTGGGTGGAATTTCTGGTTCGAATAAAACAATATTAAACATGTTCAGATCTTTGTGATGGACGAAGTGTTCTCAGTAGAACCCAATTAATAACACGAGATACGCCATTGTCCTTCAATACGCGGGCGATTTCATTTAAGGTTGCTCCGCTAGTCATGACATCATCAAATACTACTACTGAGGTCGATTCCAGTTGCCCTTGGAATTGAGTGTTGATGAAGAACATATCTTGAATAGCGAGTTGACGATTGGCACGATTTTCAGAGGCCTGATGTTGAATGTGATGATGGCGCATCAGAATGTATGGGTTTTTATGAATGCGTTTGTCGCAATGAATACGTCTGGCTAATTCCCAACTTTGATTAAAGCCGCGGGAACACAATTTTTCTCGGCTGAGTGGTACGGGGAGTAAAAATTCTGCTTGTAAATTGTGGATGTCTTTAGGCATCAGCTGATTCCATGCTGATGCCAGCCCATGAGCGCAAGCAAGTCTTCGTTGATATTTCAATTGATGCAAAGCGGACTGCAGTCTTCCATCGTAGCGATCAAGGCAAAAGGTCTGATCAAAGTAGGGCGCGTTGAGAGCACACTCTTGACAACGTTTTTCTTTTAGCTCGCTTGCTTGAAGAGTGAGTCCGCACTGCTGACAACATTCATAATTCAATAGCTGCTCAAAAGCAAGTCGCGAGGAGCAATCAACGCAGAGCGTGCGTTGCTGAAATACCCCACAAACAATACAAGCGCTGGGCAATAAGCGAGAAGAAATGACTTCAAAAATATTCTCTATTGTTCGCATGGGGTCGCTGAGTATACTGAGCCAATGACCCAATCAATCAGATGGCTTCAGGATGAAATTGCAGCTCGCATGTTGCAAAAATTAGACATCGTTAAGTTAGAAGTAAAGGACGTCTTGTTATTCCCGGATTTCCCTGGGGCGCATGCTCCTTTTCTGACGAAGCGATTTCCGGGCGTTCGTTTTCATAGCGCACCTGAACCTGAACTATCGGGTTTTGATTTATTCAAATTGAGGTTGGCTCGATTTTGGAATTCAAGAATGAAATCAGCATCTGTTGTTTCCCTTAGTGATTACAAGAAAACAGGCCGCATTAACCTTCCTAGTAATTCTGTAGATTTAGTCGTGAGCGTTCTCTTCATTCAGGATCTGGTTGATCCTAAGCATTTTTTGCAAGAGTGCTGGCGAGTACTGAAAGAGGGCGGTTTACTGACATTCAGTTATCTCGGCCCGGATACTGCTAAGGAGCTCAGATCTGAACTTGTGGCTCAGCAATTACCGCTCAAGAAGTTGGCTAGCCCCTGGGATATGCACGATATGGGGGATGCCTTGCTGGGTGAGCGCCTTTCAGACCCAGTCATGGACATGGAATTCTTGGGGCTGGACTATGACAGTGACAACATTCTTTTATCGGATGCTAAGGCACTAAATTTGCTTGGCCCTGTTGATCAAAATACCCCCTTATCCACTCAATTACCCAAAAAACTAACCCTAGAAGTGGTTTATGGACACGCCTGGGCTTTGGGTAAGCACCTTGCTAAATCACAAGATCATGTCGCTTATATTGATCCAAATCAAATCGGACGCAAGACTAGGAGTGATTCTGCTTAAGTGTGAGCACACACTATCTTTTAAACCATTGCCAAGATTGAGGCGAGCCTGGTTAACCCGGTTTGTTGTTGAGTCTAAATAACCCTATAATTAGCGCTAGTTGAATTGCTTGATACCGTTTTTTTGGGCTTTCTGAGGCTGTATTGCTGCAGAAACTCATGACAATAAACAGAGAATAAGATGAATTTATTTGGAAAAGTCACTAGGGCTTCGCTCTACTTAGTAGCAGCCTTTGGCACTGCAATTGCACAGGCT
>NZ_NCJB01000390.1:0-1968 GCF_002282275.1 Polynucleobacter sp. 39-46-10
GAACAGGGCAAAATAGACCCTATGTGAAAAATGTCGTTTAGATAGTATCTACGGAGAAATTCCTTTTGAGCACTTCAAGTACTTTTAATACCAATTTCAAGCAATATCTATCGTCCGCCAAGGTTAAGGGTGCAGGCATTCCTGTGGGCCTACAAGAGTTGTTATTGGCCGTTGCTGATACTTGCTCAACCTTGAGTCATGAGGTTGCTCAAGGCGCTCTAATTGGCTTGTTAGGCTCTGCTGGTACTGGTAACGTCCAGGGTGAAGTTCAGCAAAAGTTGGATGTTATTGCCAATGACTTATTGATTGACGGCGTACAGGGTTGCAAATCTCTAGCTGGTCTAGCTTCTGAGGAGATGGAATTGCCGCTTCCAGTCCAAGGTACTGGCGACTACTTATTATTGTTTGATCCGCTAGATGGCTCTTCTAATATTGATGTCAACGTCTCTATCGGAACGATTTTCTCGGTGCTGAAAAAGCAAGATCCTGCAGCGCCATTGCAGACAGAGGATTTTTTATTGTCAGGTCGTCACCAAGTTGCTGCGGGTTACGTTGTCTACGGACCGCAAACCACGATGGCATTAACTTTGGGTGACGGCGTTGTGATGTTCACTCTAAATAAGGTGACTGGCGAGTTTGTTTTGATTAAGCATGCGGTTGAGATTTCTCACTCAACCAAAGAGTTCGCTATCAATATGTCGAATATGCGCCACTGGGCTGAGCCTGTGCGTCGCTACGTTGATGAGTGCTTGGCTGGTGTCAGTGGTGAGCGAGATAAAGATTTCAATATGCGCTGGATTGCATCCATGGTTGCCGATGTGCACCGTGTTTTATCACGTGGTGGCATCTTTATGTACCCATGGGATCAACGTGAACCCCACAAGCCAGGCAAGTTACGCCTGATGTATGAAGCAAATCCGATGAGCTTCTTAGTGGAGCAGGCTGGTGGTGCATCGACTAATGGCGAGCAACTCATCATGGATATGGTTCCTACAGAATTGCATGAGCGCGTTTCTGTCATGTTGGGTTCCAAGGAAGAGATTGAGCGACTCCAGCACTATCACTCTCAGACATAAGCAACTACTAAAACTCTGAGTTGACCAATTAGGTGATCAATTAAAAAGCCCAATCACGGATTGGGCTTTTTGTTAGGGCTACAAAAGCAAGTCCTAATTAAGGCTGAACTTTCTCTTTAAGGTAGGCTAGAGATTCTTCTACTTGGTCAATGAGAATCAGGCAGATGTCACCAGGAGATAAATCATTAAGCGCAGTATCAATTGCGAGGAATTCACCGGTAATTTCTTTAACTTGTTTAGCTTTCTTGGTGCCTACTAAACCTTCTTGCAAAAGCTTTAAGACTTCACCGTCTTCGCGACCGCGTTGACATTGATCTTGATAAAGAATGACATTGTCAAAGCTATTGCCAAGAATGCGAGTCAGGTCACGAATATCTTCATCCCGACGATCGCCGGCACCACTGATCACCACATGACTCTTTTTAGGTTTCATGGCTTCGATGGCGCTGGTTAGTGCGCGCATGGCATCTGGATTGTGACCATAGTCAGCAATCACTGTGGCGCCTTTATGCTGGAATTGATTAAAGCGTCCAGGCACTGAATTAGCCGTGCTCTCAAAAGAATGGAGGCCACGAGCCACTTTTTCCGCATCCAAACCGAGGGCCCAGGCTGCACCAATAGAAGCCATTGCATTTTCAATCTGGAAGCCCAGTACACCATTTTGTGTGAATGGAATCTCACTGACTGGGTAGCGGAAAAGTACGCGTTCTCCTTTAGAGCAGATGATGTGAGTGCCATCAAAATAAATCACTTTTTTGTTTTTGGCGCGATGGGCTGCAATAACAGGGTGATGTTGATTTTGAGAAAAGAAGATCACTCGACCGGTGCAGAAGTCGCCCATCCTAGCTACGATGGGATCTGTTGCATTGAGCACGGCAGCGCCAGTTGGGGC
>NZ_NCJB01000391.1:0-1962 GCF_002282275.1 Polynucleobacter sp. 39-46-10
ACGCGCTAAGTGATCAGTTAAACAACAATAAATAAAACGAAAACGTTTAAGGATATTTGTATGAATCGATCATTTTCAAGTGTTAGTCGCTCCTGGGTCCTGGCTCTGGGCGTTTCACTGAGTTTGTTAAGCGGGGTTGCTCTGGCCGATCGTGCGCCAATGCAACCTTTGTCATCGCCAAGCGGAATTGATTTTCCTAAGAATCTCAATGCGATTCCTGATGGAACTCAAGCGCAATCTCAGCCTGCGAATACCGCTCCTAAGGAGGGTTCCATCTGGTCTTCAGCCAATAGCGCCCCTTACAACTACGTCAGCATTCCAGACAAAGAGTCGAGCGTTTTAATTCAACGCGCTGGTCAACAATGGCGTTTGATCCGTAATGGTGTGATTACTGTTTACGGTGGCTGGCTTCTTGCCCTTGCGTTCTTTGGTGTGATTGCGATGTATACGGTTAAAGGTTCGATCAAGTTACATGAGCCTTTATCAGGCGTGAAGATCAAGCGCTTTAGCGGTTTTGATCGTCTGACCCACTGGACTATGGCGTCTAGCTTTATTGCTCTTGCGTTGACTGGCCTGTTAATTTTGTACGGTAAGTTCTTTGCAATGCCATTGATGGGCGGTGCTGCCTATGGTTCTTTCTTGATGGTTTGCAAGAACATTCATAACTTTGTTGGACCACTCTTTACTTTAAGTATTGTGATTTTCTTCTTCCTCTTTGTTCGTAAGAACGTCTTTGGAGAAGGGGACATGGCCTGGTTGATGTCTTTTGGTGGACTCTTCTCTGGTAAGCACATTCCAGCTGGTTTCTTTAACTTTGGTGAGAAGTTCTGGTTCTGGTTTGGTATGGTTTTCCTTGGCTTGATTATTTCTGCTTCAGGATTCGTGCTCGATATGATCGTGCCATTCATGGACATCCAATACTTGCGTGGAACTATGCAATTGGCCAATATCATCCACAGTTCTGCAGCTATTTTGATGACAGCAATGGCAATGGGCCACATATACATCGGTACGATTGGTATGCAAGGTTCAATCGACGGCATGAAGACTGGCTATGTTGATGCTACTTGGGCAAAAGAGCACCATGAGCTCTGGTATGACAAGATTAATAAATAAGGACATGGCCATGAAAAAAATCATTGCTTTTACACTCTGCTCATTTGTAAGTGCTTTTGCTTTCGCAGCCTTACCCCCACTGTCGCCTGAAGCTCAGGCAGAGGCTGATCTAAAGAAGGCTAAAACGGCTTATGCTGGTAAGGTTGGGGCTTTCAAGCTTTGCCAAGTGCAAAATAAGATTGCAGATCAATACAAGGTTTCCGGTACTCCAGCACCAGCAGCCTGTGTAGCGCCACCTCCATTTGTTGCACCGGTTGCTGCTGCAGCGCCAGCTGCAAAGTAATTAGTCGGAGAGCAACTCTTGATGTAAGTAGCGCTTAGCTGCTTGTGTCTGAGGATCGGCAAAGAAAGGACCTACGGGTCCTTTTTCTTTTATCCGACCATGATCAATGAAGATGATGTACTCGGCTAGTCTTTGTACTTGCGCAAGTTGGTGAGAGGTAAAGATGACATCTGATCCTTGAAGCTTAAATTGGCGGATGATCTCCTCTACTTGCTCCGTAGTATTGGGATCTAGATTAGCGGTAGGTTCATCCAGTAACACCAAATTGGGTCTTTGCAATATGGCTCGACCCAAGCATAGCTTTTGTCTTTCTCCCGCCGAGAGTTTGTGGGCAGGGCTATTCGCAAGACGGCTTAAGCCAATCTGTTCCATAACTGCATCAATAGCACTCGACTGAATAGAAGGATCAGAGTCTTGGACCATCGCAATATTGGTTCTAGCGGAGGCCTTAATCATTGGCGTATGGTGCAATACCAGTGATGACTTGATCGGTCCCCTTGAGTGGGTGATAGTGCCAGAATTCGGTTTGATCAAACCATCAATTAACTTGAGGAAGGTTGTTT
>NZ_NCJB01000392.1:0-1952 GCF_002282275.1 Polynucleobacter sp. 39-46-10
GTACCGGCATCATCACGTACAAGATTGCTGCTCATGGTGCTGACTTGGCTAAAGGCTTGCCTGGTGCTCAAGTACGCGATAACGCTTTATCTAAAGCGCGCTTTGAGTTCCGTTGGGAAGATCAATTTAATCTCGGCTTAGATCCTGAGCGTGCCCGTGAATACCACGATGCAACCTTGCCTGCTGAAGGCGCCAAGATTGCGCACTTCTGCTCCATGTGTGGACCGAAGTTCTGCTCGATGAAGATCACTCAAGAAGTGCGTGATTACGCAGCAACTTTGGATGCAGATGGCAATCCGAAAGCGAAAGTCATTCCGATCACCGCGGAAGCCTCTACCGATCCTCAAAAAGGTATGGAAGAGATGTCAGCTGAGTTCCGTAAGCGCGGTAGCGAGATTTATCAGTAAGTGAAGAGCACGTTCTCAAACGGCAAATATGCCATCGTTGGCGCCGGCCTCATGGGTCGGTTGCTAGCGGTCGCACTTGCTAAGCGCGGTGCTCGTGTAGAGCTGTTTGAGAAAGGTGCTTCAGATGCTGCTAATTCGGCTGCACGCATTGCTGCTGCGATGTTGGCCCCACTCGCAGAATCTGCCATCACGGAAGATGTGGTCGTGCGCATGGGTATACATAGCCTGCCTCGTTGGAAGCAACTTATCGATGAGTTAGCAAAGCCCGTGTTCTTTCAGCAAGATGGCACTTTGATTTTGTGGCATCGTCAAGATGCTAGTGATGCGGAACGTTTTGCCTCTCATCTTGAAAGAAATTGCACTCACAATCAGTCGCTTGCTAGACCAATTCAATTGGATAGCCAATCTCTTGCAGAAATTGAGCCTGGTGTGGCTGAGCGTTTTACTCAAGGCCTCTATCTTCCCAATGAAGGGCAGCTAGATAACCGCCAGCTTCTAGAGGCTTTACTGGTTGAACTCACTCTCATGAAGGTGCCTTGTCACTGGAATCAATCCACCGACCCAGAGCAACTTCGCAATCTAGAGAATGGTTTTGATTGGGTTATTGATTGTCGTGGTCTTGGTGCCAAGGGTGCTACAAAGAATTTACGTGGCGTTCGTGGCGAAGTTATTCGTTTGCATGCGCCTGAAGTCAAACTGCGTCGCCCTACTCGCCTCATCCATCCGCGTTACCCCATTTACATTGCGCCTAAAGAAGATGACGTCTATGTTGTTGGCGCAACAGAAATTGAGTCTGAGGATTTATCTCCTATGAGTGTTCGATCCGCTATGGAATTACTCAGTGCGGTCTATACCGTTCATAGTGGGTTTGCTGAAGCCCGTATTTTAGAGATGGCAACACAGTGTCGCCCCACGCTGAAAGATAATTTGCCGGAGATATCCGTTAATCACAAACCAAATCAAGCCAATCTCATGATGATCAATGGTCTCTATCGTCATGGCTTCATGATCTCACCAGCAATTTTGGACTGCGCATTAGAAGTGTTGGGTTCAGGATCAAGTCCTACTGCTATGAAACTGGGCTTAGGCCTAACAGGTTCGATCCCTCAGGAGCTCAGCACATGCGCATAATGGTCAATCAAGTCGCCAAAGACGTTCCGGATAACAGCACAATTGATGATGTTCTGGTCATGATTGATGCGCAACCCCCATTTGCTGTTGCGATCAATTATGAATTCGTTCCCAAGACTAGGCACGCAGAAGAAGTATTGCGTGAAGGCGATGAAATGGAAGTGATTTCCCCTGTGACTGGTGGCTAATCCAGTAACGAATATAGAAAAACAGATAAAAGCACTTGAATAAGATGACAGCCCCTTTACCGAATCCTTTAAATACTGCAGACCCATTGGTGCTGTATGGGGAGATCTTTGCTAGTCGCTTACTACTGGGGACATCACGCTACCCATCTCCACAAGTTTTAGAGAATGCGGTAAAGCAATCTAATCCCGGAATGATTACAGTAAGTCTACGCAGACAGGGCACCTC
>NZ_NCJB01000393.1:0-1952 GCF_002282275.1 Polynucleobacter sp. 39-46-10
TGTCACTTACCTGTTACGTGATAAACGCCAAGCGCATATTCAAGAGCATGGCTTGGTAGTGGAGACGCCAAAAGGTAGTTATACGGTGCATCCTAAAACAGTGACCGCTCAAGAGCTAAAGCCGATCTATGACCTCATTATCTTGGCACCTAAAGCCTTTGATTTAGAAGACTCTTTACAGTCTATTGCTGGGGCCTCCAGCCAAGGTCTTATCTTGCCTTTCCTTAACGGCTTAGCGCATATTGAGCAATTGGATCAGCGTTTTGGTCGCGAGCGTGTGATGGGCGGTATTGCTCATATAGCAGCAACGATTACCGATACAGGCGCAGTAAAGCAATTAACGGATTTGCATGTTCTGACCGTTGGTGCGCGCACACCAAGTCAAGAGGCTGCGGCAAAAGCATTTTATGAGTCGTGTCAGAAGACGGACTTTAATGCAGTCTATAGCGAAAATATTGAGCAAGCCCTGTGGGATAAGTGGACTTTCCTAAGTACCTTGGCAGGGATGACCACTTTATGTAATGGTTCTATTGGCGAGATCGTTGCAACTCCCTATGGTGATGCGCTGACTAAAACCATGTTTGCACAGTGTTGTGCGATTGCAGATGCCCATGGATTTACGATCGCTGCTGGTGTGCAAAGCAAATCGATTGAGATGCTCACCGCAGTTGGATCACCAATGACGGCGTCCATGTTACGAGATTTAAATGCTGGCAATAAAACAGAGCATGGGCATATCTTGCTCGAGATGATTAATAAGGCGCAAGCTAAGCAATTGGATTGCGATTTAATCAAGATGGCATATACCCATATTGAAATAATCCAGCGCCGTAACACTTAAGCAATAAGTATGAGTATGGATATGAGTATTTGCTAATGATCTTACGCATTCTGGGTATTACCCTGCCAATCTTCGCAATTGTGTTCGCGGGGTTCTTATATGCACGATATAGAAAGCCCAATATGAGTGGTGCTAATCACACCCTCATTGATTTGGCATTGCCATGTTTTATTTTTATCTCTTTATCAGCTAAGCCACTGGATTTCACAAGCGCTGGTTATTTGGTGTTGGCGGCAGTATTGATAGTCGTTTGTTCAGGCCTACTAGCTCTGCCTTTGGCCAAGTATTCAGGAACGGGAGCGAAAGCCTTGCTGCCGTCCATCATGTTTACCAATGTCGGCCCGATTGGTATTCCGCTCACGGTCTTGGCATTTGGGCAAGATGGATTGGCGCCATCAGTACTTCTCATGGTGCTCTCCAATATTTTGATTTTCTCGCTGGGCTCGGCAGTGATGACGGGCAAGATGGATGCCAAAAGTATTTACGCCAGCCCCTTGGTATGGTCGATGGGTCTCGGTCTGTGGTTCGGTCACTTTCAGATGACTTTGCCAGATTGGCTAGATACCTCGGTCACCATGGTCAGCACTATTTTGATTCCCCTGATGTTGATCTCGCTGGGTACCCGCCTGGCCGAAGGAAAAATCGAGCATGTTAAAGCTGGGGTTGTTGCAACCGCACTTTCCATTGTTTTGCGCCTGTTGGTTGCCTATTTAGTCATATGGGCATTGCCTTTGGAGTCCATTCAGAAGGGCGCGTTGATCATTTTTGCCGGCTTGCCCCCTGCGGTATTTAATTACATCTTGGCTGATCGCCATAATCAAGAACCCCAAAAAGTAGCCTCAATTGTGATGGTGGGACACCTGCTGTCGGTGATCTATTTGCCGCTGGTGATTTGGCTGGCAATCTATACCGGCACCCCCTAAGCTCAAGCTGGTATTAAGCCCATTAATAAAGTGGTTAAGGTAGATAGGTAGAAGATAAGGCAGTTTGAGGAGATTCGATCTACTGTTTCTTGGGCTAATCAGTTACGGCAAACCCTTGCAGTTAATGCCTTGGCCAGACGGAGGGTTTTAGGGTGACTCATTTTCATGAGGAAATTAGCGTAAACCCC
>NZ_NCJB01000394.1:0-1934 GCF_002282275.1 Polynucleobacter sp. 39-46-10
CTAAGTGCGGCTCGATAACTTCAAAAGCAGCACGCATCTGTGCCACAGGTACACACAAGACAATCACATCAGATTGTTTTGTGGCTTCAACCAAATCAACTATTGCATCAATCGCGCCCATCTTGAGGGCTTGATCTAGATTCTGCGCACTGCGTCCAACACCCAAAACCTGATTAACGACGCCCGCCTTTTTAAGAGCCAAACCAAGGGATGCTCCAATCAAGCCAACACCAACAATGGTGACAGTACCGTAATTACTAGATGGATTAATGATGGCCATTGGCTAATTCAGCTTATGTATTTTTTATTGAATAACTACTTCGCCAAAATATCTTTGAGTGCAGTGATAAAGGCGGCATTTTCTTCGGGCAAGCCGATAGAAATGCGCAACCATTGTGGCAAACCATAATTACCAACTGGGCGAACAATAATGCCGCGCTTTAGCAACTCCAGATTAATGCGAGCGCCAGCGCCATCATCTTCACCCACCCTGACCAACACAAAATTGCCAGCCGATGGGAGATAAGTCAGGCCAAGTGCATCAAATGCCTGGGTTAACTGAGCAAAGCCAGCACGATTGAGTTCAAAGCCTTGCTGCAAGAAAGTAGAATCCTGAAATGCAGCTATTGCTGCAGCTTGTGCAAGGCTATTCACATTAAATGGCTGACGAATGCGATTCAGTAAATCGGTCAAAGCGGGCTGGGCAACGCCATAACCAATACGTAAGCCTGCTAAACCATATGCCTTAGAAAAGCTACGAGACAAAATCATATTGGGGAAACGTTTCACCCAAGCAATTGCGTCATAGCGTTGCTCTAGAGAGAGGTACTCGTTATAAGCCTCATCCAAAACTACCACCACATGTGGCGGCAATGCGATCAAGAAATCCTCAATCTCTTTGGCACTTAAATAGCTGCCAGTAGGATTATTTGGGTTAGCGACAAATACCAGCTTAGCTTTATCGCCCGCAGCTTTTACTGCTTGCAGCATCGCAGGCAAGTCATGGCCATACATTGCAGTAGCAGGCACTTCAATCGCCTTAGCACCAACAGCTTGTGTTGCCAGTGGATAAACCGCAAAAGCATGTTTAGAGAAAATGACTTCATCGCCAGCCTGAGCAACTGCACGTGCAGCCAACTCCAAAATGTCATTACTACCGTTACCTAAAGTAATCCAATCTGTTGGCACACCTAAGCGTGCAGCCAAAACATTCTTGAGCTCAAACCCATTGGAGTCTGGGTAACGACCCAAGTCTGCTGCTGCTTTAAGCATCGCATCTTGCGCGGACTTCGGCATACCCAATGGATTCTCATTGGAGGCGAGTTTCACAATCTTGTTTTCATCAAGACCGTATTCGCGTGCAACCTCACTGATAGGGCGTCCGCCAACATAAGGCGCTATCGCATGAATATGCTTTAAACCGATATTAGATTTTGATGTCATGCTGAATGGGGATAGGAGCCAAGATTTTTATAAAAAGCGGCTGTTGTTTTTAACTCTTCTAATGCTTTGGCTACTTTTGCGTCTTGTGCATGGCCAGCAACATCGATATAAAAGTGATACTCCCAAGTACCCTTGCGAGCAGGGCGTGACTCAAAGCGATTCATGGAAACACCATGCTTTGCCAGTGGCTCCAGTAAACGATGTACTGCGCCAGGCTGGTTATCTACCGATAGCACTAATGAAGTTTGATCTTTACCAGTAGGCTGGCACTCGTAAGTGCCGACCACAACAAAACGTGTGCGGTTATGTGGATCATCCTGAATCTGTGCAGCAACTGCCTGTAATCCATAAGCTTCTTGTGCGGGATCGCCAGCAATAGCCGCAAGCGTTGGGTCAATCGAGGCCATACGAGCTGCCTCAGCATTGCTGCTGACTGCTTGGCGTTTTAATTGTGGAGCATGCACGCTCAGCCATTGCTGACATTGCGCTAA
>NZ_NCJB01000049.1:0-16953 GCF_002282275.1 Polynucleobacter sp. 39-46-10
ACTCACCAAAACCCAAGATTTTACATTAAAGGACTAAAAAAGCCCAGTCGCTTGATAAATAGGGGAAAATTAGCCCATGAATCTGCTTTCTGCTGCCGCTAAGGTCAGCTCCCTCACGATGCTCTCCAGGATCACCGGACTTCTCCGGGAGACCCTGATTGCCCGTAGTTTTGGGGCCTCAGAGTGGACAGATGCCTTTAATGTGGCCTTCAGGCTCCCCAATTTACTACGCAGACTCTTCGCTGAAGGGGCCTTTTCCCAGGCATTTGTGCCGATTTTGGGGGAAATCTCCAGCAAGGGGGATGTAAAACAGTCCCAAATCCTCGTAAATGCAGTTGCTACGCTCTTATTTTGGGCTTTGCTGCTGACGGTACTCCTTGGGGTCATTGGCGCCCCACTGTTGATTCTGGCGATTGCTACGGGCTTTGAGGGCAGTCCAGCCTATGAGGCGAGCGTAGTCATGACCCGCATCATGTTTCCCTACATCGGCCTCATTTCGATGGTTTCCCTATCGGCCGGGATCCTGAATACCTTTGGCCGCTTTGCTGTACCAGCATTTACACCCGTTTTACTCAACTTAGCCCTTATCGGTAGCGCTATCTTTTTAGCGCCCCATCTTGAGCAGCCGATCTACGCCCTGAGCATCGGCGTACTGTTGGGCGGATTCTTGCAACTGGCGATTCAGGTTCCAGCACTCTCCCGCCTGGGTCTATTGCCTAAGGTGGGTCTTTTACCAGGCGCTATCAAGGCAGCCATTAAAAATCCAGAAGCAAGGCGTGTCATGAAATTAATGGGGCCGGCCGTATTTGCAGTCTCCGTTGCCCAAATTTCACTCATCATCAACACCAACATTGCCTCCCGTTTGCAGGCGGGCAGCGTATCTTGGCTCTCCTATGCAGATCGCCTGATGGAATTTCCAACAGCCCTCCTGGGGGTGGCACTTGGAACAGTCTTGCTACCAAGCCTGAGTAAGGCAAATGCGAAAAATGATTTGGTGCATGCTGGCGAGCTGTTGATTTGGGGATTGCAACTGACCTTTTTGCTAGCAGCGCCTTGCGCGCTTGTCCTCTTTATTTTTGGCGAGCCACTGGCAGCAGTTCTGTATCACTACGGTAAGTTCAATGCCTTGGACGTCTTGATGACACAGCGTGCACTAGCAGCTTATGGTGTTGGACTCATTGGCCTCATTTTGGTGAAAATCTTAGCCCCTGGTTTTTACTCACGCCAAGATATCCGCACACCAGTCAAGATTGGCCTACTGGTCTTGGTAGCAACCCAATTAGCCAATTTAGTTTTTGTTCCTTGGTTAGGACATGCAGGGCTTGCACTCTCCGTTGGCGCTGGCGCCTGCTTGAATGCCGCACTACTATGGGTAGGCCTACATCGACGTGGCGCCCTACCTAGCGCCGCTTGGTTGAAGTACTTAGGTCAACTCTTACTTGCCTTAATTCCCTTTGCATTCCTCTTGTATTACGCAGCTACTGCGCATGATTGGATTGCACTGCAATCTAGTCCCTGGATCCGCGTTGGATTACTAGCTGCCTGGTTAGCCGCTGCTGCAGTGATTTATTTTGCAGCTTTAGGGCTTGTTGGCATCCGCTGGCAAAAATTCCTACGTCATGCAAAATAGCTTTTATGCCAACACAACAACTCGACTATTTCACATCCCTCGTCGCTGAGGATGAGCACTTCCCCTTAACCGAGGCGGTAGTTGCGGTTGCACAACACGCCTACCCTGACCTCGATGTTCAAGGAGTCCTGGATCAGATTGATCAGTGGGGCAATAAACTCAAGCAACGCATTACTCCAGATACGCCACCGATTCAGCGTCTCCAGTTGCTTAAGCATTTCTTTTATAACGAGTTGGGCTTTGGTCCGAACCCGAATGACTTTTATGCGCCCGAGAATTCTTATCTCCATCAGATCATTGAGAATCGTCGTGGTATTCCAATCTCACTGGCCATCTTGATGATGGAACTCGGACAGCAAATAGGATTGAATATTCGCGGCGTGTCTTTCCCGAACCACTTCATGATGCGCATCTCCTTGCAACAAGGTGAAATCATCATTGATCCATTGAACGGCGAGTCGCTCTCCAAAAATCAATTGCAAGAAATGCTCGACCCATACTTGGATGCCAAAGGCTATCGCGGCGAGCTCAGTCTGCCACTCAATATTTTCTTGAGAGCCTCTAGTTCTCGAGAAATCCTTTCGCGCTTTATGAGAAACCTCAAAATGATTTATTCAGAAGATGAGCGTTGGGAGCGTCTTCTTGGAATCCAGGAACGTCTAGTGATCTTGTTACCAGACTCAACCGAAGAGGTTCGTGATCGTGGCTTGATCTTTGCGCAACTAGAGTACGTTCGCCCTGCAATAGCTGATCTGCATCGCTACTTAAGCGAAATGCCTGGCGCTGAAGACGCGGCAGACATTCGTGAGCACATCGCTACTCTCGAGAGTCAAACTAAACTGCATTAATTAGAGCTGCAGCTATTTCTCAAAAGATAGCCGCTTAAATCTTGCTAGATTTAATTCTTTTTACGTTGAAATATTTTGTACAAAGCAGCTAGCACGATTGGAATAGCTGCAGCACCAATACCAATCAACACAATCACATTCAGGTTTTGGCGAATGATGGGAATGTTGCCAAAGAAGTAGCCAGCAATAACCAAGCCAAAGACCCACAAGAGTGCGCCAGTCACATTGAATAACTGGAAGCGAGAAAAATTCATTGCAGAAACACCGGCAACAAACGGTGCAAAGGTACGAATGATCGGTAAAAAGCGCGCCACGATAATTGTTTTGCCGCCATGCTTCTCATAAAAAGAATGTGTCTTACGCAAAGCTGCCTGATCAATCCAGCGTGATTGACTACTAAAAATTCTTTCACCAATCCAACGGCCAATAAAGTAATTCACGGTATTACCAGAAATCGCGGCGATTAATAATCCAATGCAAAGCGTCCACAGATTGAAATGCTCAGTAGCGCAATAGGCCCCAGCAATGAACAGTAGTGAGTCACCTGGCAAAAAAGGAGCAACCACTAAGCCAGTCTCCGCAAACACGATGGCGAAGAGTAAGCCATAAGCCCAATAGCCGTATTGCTGAATCACTACGTCTAAATGACGATCAATGTGCAATAGCAAATCACCTAACTGCAATAAGGTATCGATCAAATCGTGCTCCATGTATTAGTTGCAAGGATATTAACAGGCTAGCAATACAGATTGAGACATTTCATTCCTATAATGCGGTATGCAAACTGAACTTCACATTCAGCCTACGCATTTATCTGATCAGCCAACCATACTCTGTATCGTTGGTCCCACAGGCGCAGGCAAAACCCATCTCGCAATGGCATTAGCTGAGCATGCCAAATCCATTGGTCAAACCGTTGAATTAATCAGTATGGACTCCGCCTTGGTATATCGCGGACTAGATATTGGCAGCGCTAAACCAACTAAGTTAGAGCAAGCAGCAGTTCAGCACCACCTGATCGATATCTTGGATCCTACCGAATCCTATTCTGCTGCGCGCTTCGCAAACGATGCCAAGCGACTATGCGAAGAAATTCGTGCGCGCGGAAATATTCCCGTTGTAGTGGGTGGCACGATGTTGTATTGGCGAGCCTGGGCATACGGCCTCTCCTCTCTACCGCCGGCTGATCCAGAGATCCGCGCCCGTCTCGATGAGCAAGGCAAGGCGATTGGCTGGCCTGCGATGCATGCTGAACTAGCCAAAGTAGACCCCGTTACCGCCACACGTTTACAGCCCAATGACTCTCAACGCGTGCAACGTGCTTTAGAGGTTTATGAAATTACCGGCAAACCCATGTCAGATCTATTGGCAGATTCGCCGAGCGAGGATGGCCGAGAAGGCTCTGCCATTCCGGAGTGGATTGGCCTGATCTCACTAGAGCCCAGCGATCGCTCGCGCCTCCATCAGAGCCTGGAAAAGCGCTTCGATGAAATGCTTGCTGGAGGATTATTAGAAGAGGTTCAATTGCTCAAAAAAAATCCAGATTTACATGGCGATCTACCAGCCATTCGCTCAGTAGGCTATCGACAAGTGTGGGAATATTTATCAGGGGAAGTAGATCACGCTGAAATGCGCTACAAAGCGTTGGCAGCTACCCGGCAGCTTGGTAAACGACAGTTGACTTGGTTGCGTGCGATTGCGGGAAGAAAAACATTTGACCCCTTCAACCCAGACGAGTTGAAGGCGGCCCTAGAGTACTGCAAGAAAAGCCTAACTAAATAGACTTATACCGTGCATTAAATAACGATGGTTTGTGGTGCACCAGCTGGGCGCTCTACAACCTCGCCAACAGTCCAAGCATGTAAACCTTCAGCCTTGAGCGATTGGATTGCAACATCCGCTTGGTCAGTAGACACAATCACCACCATGCCAATACCGCAGTTAAATACACGCACCATTTCTGCATCAGCTACGCCACCCTTCATCTGCAACCAGCGGAAGAGTTCCGGCATTTGCCAGCTATCACGATGTAATACAGCTTGCGTATTTTCTGGGAGTACGCGCGGCACGTTATCCACTAAACCACCGCCAGTAATATGGGCCATACCCTTCACATTAATTTCATTGATCAGCTTTAAGAGTGGCTTCACATAAATTTGCGTAGGAGCCATTACGACATCACCCAAGGGACGTCCCCCCAAATCATCATTTGGCTTTGCGCCAGCACGCTCAATAATTTTACGAACCAATGAATAGCCGTTGGAATGCGCGCCGCTCGAAGCAATTGCCAAAACGACATCGCCCGGGGCAATCGTTGCACCAGTAATGATTTTGGATTTTTCAACTGCACCAACAGCAAAGCCGGCCAAATCATATTCACCTGGGGGATACATACCAGGCATCTCAGCGGTTTCACCGCCAATGAGCGCACAACCAGATAACTCACAACCTTTAGCAATGCCGCCAACTACAGTTGCTGCAGTATCTACAGTGAGCTTGCCGCAGGCAAAGTAATCCAAGAAGAAGAGGGGTTCAGCACCCTGCACCAAAATGTCGTTTACACTCATTGCCACCAAATCTTGACCGATCGTATCGTGACGGTTCCACTCAAAGGCTAATCTAAGCTTTGTACCAACACCATCGGTACCCGATACCAGCACCGGCTCTTTATAGCGCTTTGGCACCTCAAATAGGGCGCCAAAGCCGCCAATCCCAGCCAATACGCCTTCGCGCATGGTTTTCTTGGCTAAGGGCTTAATACGATCAACCAAATCATCCCCAGCGTCGATATCGACACCAGCGTCACGGTAGGAAAGGCCTTTGGAGGAAGAATTGGTAGATGAGTTCATGGCAGAAATAGAAGATTAGTAAGAAACGCTACTTGGTCGGTAGAATCATTGAATTCTAGAGGATTCGAGCACGATGGCTGAAATTTTTACCCCTTTTTTAACCGCATTTATTCTGGCTTATGCCTTACGCCCAGTTTGCTTGTGGCTTGAGAGGCATAGCCTACCCCGCGCGCTAGCCGCTGGGATTGCGATGATTGTTGGCCTGGCAGTCGTATTTTCGATTTTGACCCTCTTTATCACCCTCCTTAAAACTGAAATTCCCCTCATCAAGACTCAATTTCCAACCTGGATCCAAAATACCCAATCTTGGCTTGGGCCCAAATTAAGCGAATTTCACATCAATGTGGATTGGGGCACCCTCAAAACCAGCGCTACCCAAAAGATTACCGAGCACTTTAACGACAATTCTGATGCCCTCATGTCCTCCACACTGGAGACGGTTCTGACATCTGGCAGCTCTGTGATTGCTGGCTTCGTAAATGCAGTCCTAATTTTGTTTGTGATGTTTTATTTGCTGATCGATTGGGATCATTTTTTTCAGCTGGTCAGAAAAATTGTTCCGCTGCGTGCGCAAGAAACTGTTCATCACCTAGCTTTGCATGCGGATGGTCTGCTATCGCAATATCTCCGAGGCATGCTGATCGTCATTTCCATCATGTCTATTTTTTATAGCGTTGGCTTAAGCGTGATCGGCATTAAAGGCGCCACAGCATTAGGCGTCTTCACTGCGCTGATGATTGTGATTCCCTACATTGGCATTGCCTTGGGCTTCACCCTGACTATCCTTGCAGCCCTTTTACAATTTGGGCCTGGCGGTGCAATCATCAGCGTCCTGGTGCTATATGGCCTGGGTCAATTCATTGAAGGTTTCTTCCTCACGCCTCGCCTAGTGGGCGAGCGTATTGGTCTTCATCCAGTTGCCGTTCTCTTTGCCTTACTGCTGTTTGGAAATTTATTTGGCTTCTTTGGCGTTCTACTTGCATTGCCAACAAGTGCAGTTGGCTTAGTGCTTCTGCAATATGGTTGGTCACGCTATACGCAAAGCCCGTGGTATCAAAAGTAAGCATCCGCAGTAATGAATAGCCCCTCACTACCAAAACAGTTTGCGCTCGACATCGGTCATACGCCTAAACCCAGCTTAAGTAATTTTTTAGCCGGAGAAAATCTAGCTCTGCACTCTACTTTGTTAGCTTTAGCTAAATCCTGGCAAATACATGCTCCAAGACAAGCTGGTGAAAACCCCCTAAATCAACGCTGGATCTATTGGTGGGGGCCAGAAGGCTCTGGTCGCACCCATTTACTCAGCGCCATTGGTGATGCCGCCCAGCAACTAGGGCTGAAGCACTTTCTCCTCGCCCCCAATGAACCCATTTCTTGGGTACGTCTGGAAGAAAGTCTGCCCGCCCTCTGCGTGAGCGATACACCATCGGTCATTACCGTTGATGACGTAGATCGGCTCGATGAGCGCTTGGTAGCCTCTTTATTTCGCATTCTGAATGCCATTCAGGGCAGCAAAGCAGTTCATATTTTTATGGCTGGCAATGCAGCCCCTGGCGCATTAAGGCTCAGAGAAGACCTTCGCACCCGCCTGGGGTGGGGTTTGATCTTTCAAACTCACCTTTTGGGCGATGATGAGAAAATAGAGGCACTACAACAAGCGGCGCAAGCGCGCGGCTTGGTTTTATCGCCAGATGTATTACCTTGGTTATTAAATCGCTTCTATCGCGATATGCCCAACCTAATGGCCTTGATTGATGCTTTGGATGCTTATTCACTAGAAACAAAACGTGCTGTCACTTTGCCTCTCGTACGAGAGCTCTTGCAGCCAAAATAAATTAATTCATATTCAATTCGTGACCCAATTAGCCCTTTTCGACTTAGATCACACTCTTCTCCCCTGCGATAGCGATTACGAATGGGGTCAATTCTTGGCACGCATTGGCGTAGTGGATAGTAAGTACTATGCCCAGCAAAATGAACGCTTCTACCAAGATTACAAAGATGGCAAGCTCAACATCCAAGAGTTTTTGCGCTTTGCTTTAAAGCCACTCTCAGAACATTCTCGCGAACAACTCAAAGAGTGGCATGACGCTTTTATGAAAGAAGTAATTACTGGTCAACTGCGTCAACATGCGATTGATCTAGTCAAACGCCACCAAGATGCTGGTGATCTTTGCTGCGTTGTCACTGCAACCAATAGCTTTGTTACTCGCCCTATCGTGGAGAGTTTTGGTATCGAACATCTCGTAGCCACTGAACCTGCCACTGTGGGGGATAACCCTCTTGCTGATTTCACTGGCGAAGTCAAAGGTATTCCGAGTTTTCGGGAAGGCAAGATTCAACGAGTGCATGATTGGCTTGCCACTCAAAATCTCGCACTGAATCAGATGCCACAAAGTTATTTTTATTCAGATTCCATGAACGATTTACCTCTCCTGGAAAAAGTTAGCAATCCTGTTGCTACCAATCCAGATGCTCGCCTACGTGATGAAGCTTCAAAACGTCACTGGCCCATACTTGAACTGTTTGCATGATTACCAAATTTATTAAACGTATTTTGCGTCGTGACCCGATGGTCCGACATACTGCAGCCCATACTTCTGGCGCGCCGAAACGAATCCCTAAAAAATCTCACCGCATTGACCCGCATTTGCTATCTAAAAATGCCGTGAAGGTGACCCAAACATTGCAGCAGGCTGGCTATGATGCTTTTATTGTCGGTGGCGCAGTTCGAGATTTGGCTTTAGGAATTGGTCCAAAAGATTTTGATGTGGCAACTAATGCAACACCAGAGCAGGTACAAAAGTTATTCCGCAAGGCGCGCCTGATTGGTCGTCGCTTTCAGATTGTGCATGTGACTTTCTTTGGCAAAGGCCAACCTGAAATCATTGAGGTATCTACCTTCAGAGCCCTATTGGAGAACGCTGGCGAGCATGTCGCTGAAAATGGCCGCATCCTGCGTGACAACGTTTGGGGCAGCCAACATGAAGATGCTGCACGCAGAGATTTCAGTATTAATGCGATGTACTACGATCCCGCAACTGAAACCGTGCTCGACTATCACGGCGGTATGGCTGATATGCAGAAGAAAACTTTGCGGATGATTGGTGATCCCGCTAAGCGCTATCGCGAAGATCCGATACGGATGTTGCGCGCCATTCGTTTTGCTGCCAAAACAGGCTTCACTCTAGATACCGCTACGCGCGCACCTATCGATAAATTGGGTAAGTTGATTCATGACGTTCCATCTGCTCGCCTCTTTGATGAAATCCTCAAGCTACTCATGTCCGGTTATTCATGGGCCGCAATTCAAGGCTTGAAAGATGCAGGACTACACCATGGCCTCCTACCTTTACTCGATCACATCCTGGATCAAAGTGCAGACTCCAAAGAAGCAAATAATTTTGTTCGCATTGCCCTCGCCAATACTGATCAGCGCATTCAATCAGGCAAAAGCGTTTCAGCTGGCTTCTTATTTGCGACTTTGTTATGGCCGGACCTGCTAAGTAATTGGAAAAAGAATATCGCCAAAGGAATTTCCAACATTCCCGCACTGCATGATGCGATGGATGAAACCATTGCAAGTCAAAGTAGTGGCATGGTGATCCAGCGTCGCTTCGAAAGTGATATGCGGGAAATCTGGTCTATGCAGCCCCGCTTTGAAAAGCGTGTTGGACGCTACCCCTATCGCCTGATTGAATCCCCACGCTTTAGAGCGGGTTATGATTTTATGTTGTTGCGCTGCGCTACCGGCGAGAAAAACCCATCCCTAGGTCAATGGTGGAGTGATTTCATCGCTACCGATCTAGATGGTCAAGAAGCTTTAATGGCTAGCGTCAAAAATGAGACTGGCAATAGCGCTGCACCCGCAAAACGCCGCCGCCGCAGAAAACCCAAATCTGCTGCGCCCACTGAGGGTGCAATGGACTAAGCAGACTTGAGAAAAATTCAGTAAAGTAGATTCGGTAGTTTCGCGTAATTTCTCTCGTTTGGAATAAGCATGGCTCGAGCTTTTATTGGATTTGGTGGCAATATCGGTGACACACGTCAGCTTATTACTGATGCGATCGTGTGCCTTGCGCAGCGCTGCGAACTCCAAATCCTAGCCAAAAGCTGCTTCTACCAAAGCGCGCCCTTTCAAGCTACCGGGGGCGACTATATTAATTCTGTGATTGAAATTGAAACGCAACTCAGCCCTTATGGCTTATTGCATGTCTGTCAAGCAGTAGAGCAGGAGTTCGGCCGTGAGCGTCCCTATGCAAATGCACCCCGCACGATTGATTTGGACATTCTGGCATTTGAAGGTGTAACTCAAACAGATACTGAGCTCACCATTCCCCACCCTCGAATCATTGAGCGCTCTTTTGTTCTATTGCCTTTGCTGGAAATTGCCCCAGATTTCTTTTTGCCCAATTGGGGTGAACTCAAGTCCTACTTACCTAATGTAGCTGATCAGCGCATTGAAAAACTCCCTTGCCGCAACTGTAATTGCGTTGAAAAAGACGTTTATAGCCAATCAGCGCATTAATTCATTAAACTCACGCCATGGGTTACTTACAAGGCGAAAAGCCAATTACGATTTCTAAGCTCCTCTCCATGCGTGCTGAGGGTGAAAAAATTGCTATGCTGACGGCATACGATTCAACGATGTCCGCCTTACTAAATCGCTGCGGAGTCGAAACCATCCTGATTGGGGATTCCCTTGGCAATGTGATTCAAGGTCACTCTAGTACAACACCCGTTACTGTTGAACAAGTGGCGTATCACACCGAATGTGTAGCCCGCGCCAACTCTCATGCCTTCATCATTGCCGATCTCCCTTTTGCCAGCTATGGCGATCCTGTTCAAGCCTTAGATTCATCAGCAGAACTGATGCGTGCCGGCGCTGATATGGTTAAGCTTGAAGGTGGTGATTGGCAAATCGACATCATTCAGTATTTAGTGGAACGCAGTGTTCCTGTTTGTGCGCACCTGGGTTTACTACCTCAGTCCGTTCATATTTTGGGTGGCTATAAAGTTCAAGGTAAATCAAAAGATGCTGCAAGCCTCATGCTTGAACAAGCCATTGCTTGCGAGCAAGCTGGTGCACAAATGATCGTTCTTGAGGCAATTCCATCTTCATTGGGCAAACTTATTACCGAATCACTTTCCATCCCCACCATTGGAATTGGTGCGGGAGCAGATTGCTCTGGCCAAGTATTGGTACTGCAAGATATGTTGGGCATCAGCCCTGGAAAACCACCAAAGTTTGTCAAAAACTTTTTGGATGGTCATGCCTCAATTGAGGCGGCAGTCAAAGCCTATGTTCGAGAAGTGAAATCCGGAAAGTTCCCCGGACCCGAACATGGCTTTGCTGGATAAGCTTGAATTACTAGTTAACTAAAAAAACTCTTTACACCGTCAAACCAACCCTTTTGATGTGGGTTGTGCTTATCGCCACCTGACTTCAGGCTGTCATCAAACTTCTTCAGTAATTTTTTCTGCTCATCAGTCAACTTAACCGGAGTCTCAACGGCAACATGCACAAAGAGATCGCCCACCATCGTAGAGCGCAATCCTTTAATTCCTTTGTTGCGCAAACGGAATGTTTTGCCAGTCTGCGTACCCTCAGGAATCGGAAACTCCACACGTCCTGAAAGCGTTGGCACTTCAATATCACCACCAATCGTTGCAGTTGCAAACGAGATTGGCATTTGGACATGCAAATCACTGCCATCACGCTCAAACACCTTATGGGGTTTCACTCTCACTTCGACATAGAGATCTCCAGAGGGTCCGCCATTGACGCCTGGCTCGCCGTTTCCAACAGAGCGCACGCGCATGCCGTCATCTATACCCGCAGGGATTTTGATTTCGAGTGTTTTTTGTTCTTTGTGCTTACCGCTACCATGGCAAGTTTTGCATGGCTTAGGAATGTACTCGCCCGTACCGCGGCACTTGGGACAAGTTTGCTGCATTGAGAAGAATCCTTGTTGGATACGAACTTGACCATGACCATCGCAAGTAGTACATCTCTCGGCTTTGCTACCAGGCTCTGCGCCAGTTCCGTGACATGGCTTGCAGTCACTCCAACTTGGTACCCGAATTTGCGTGGTGTAACCCTCAGCAGCTTGCTCGAGGGTGATTTCCATGTTGTAACGTAAATCAGCACCCTTATAAACCTGAGGTCCTGACTGACGTCCACCACCTTGGCCAAAAATGTCGCCGAAGATATCGCCGAAGGCATCCGCAAAACCACCACCGCCAAAACCGCCGCCGCCAAACCCACTCGATTGATCCACGCCCGCATGACCATATTGATCATAAGCGGCTCGCTTATTGGGATCCGTGAGGGTTTCGTACGCCTCTTTAACTTCTTTGAATTGCGCTTCCGCCGTTTTGCTATCGGGATTGCGATCAGGGTGATGCTTCATCGCCATTTTTCGATAAGCTTTTTTTAGCTCCTCATCGCCGGCACCTTTCGCAACACCAAGCACTTCGTAATAATCGCGTTTACTTTTAGGCACAAAATTCCTCTCAACAACCTGAATGACACAAGTCGGCACGAGGCCGACTTGTTATTTAAGCACTTCTAAACTACGTTAAATGACTTTCAATATAAGGGATTACTTCTTGTCATCCACTTCTTTGAAGTCTGCATCCACTACGTCAGCATCCGGAGCGGCGGCTTGCGCGCCACCAGGGGCTGCGCCAGGAGTGGCACCACTAGCTTTAGCTTGTTCAGCAGCCATAGCTTTTTCGCCCAACTTCTGACTTGCCTTGCCCAAAGCCTCAGTCTTAGCTTCAATTGCAGCCTTATCGCTACCCTTGATTGCCTCATCCAATTCTTTCAAAGCAGCTTCAATTGCTTCTTTCTCAGAAGCCTCTAAAGCAGAACCATGCTCTTCCAAAGCTTTCTTGGTTGAATGGGCCAAAGCATCAGCAGTGTTACGCGCCGTTACCAATTCCAATGCTTTTTTATCTTCATCGGCATTTGCTTCAGCATCTTTCACCATGCGTTGAATTTCTTCTTCAGTTAAACCAGAGTTTGCCTTGATAGTGATCTTATTTTCTTTGCCAGTCGTCTTGTCCTTTGCAGCTACGTGCAAAATACCGTTAGCATCGATATCAAAAGTCACTTCAATTTGTGGCATACCGCGTTGCGCTGGAGCAATACCTTCCAAATTAAACTCACCGAGTAATTTATTAGCAGCAGCCATCTCACGCTCACCCTGGAAACACTTAATGGTTACCGCAGGCTGGTTATCTTCCGCTGTGGAGTAAACCTGTGAATGCTTGGTAGGAATAGTTGTGTTCTTCGGAATCATCTTAGTCATCACGCCACCCAAGGTTTCGATACCCAATGACAATGGGGTTACGTCCAAGAGCAATACGTCTTTACGATCGCCAGACAACACAGAGCCCTGAATAGCTGCACCAACAGCAACCGCTTCGTCAGGGTTCACGTCTTTACGTGGCTCTTTACCGAAGATCTCTTTTACCTTGTCCTGAACAGCAGGCATGCGGGTTTGACCACCAACCAAAATGACGTCATCAATGTCAGCTACATTCACGCCGGCATCTTTGATAGCAGTTAAGCAAGGACCAGCCGTACGGTTGATCAACTCTTCTACCAAAGACTCCAACTTGGCGCGAGTAAGCTTCAAGTTCAAATGCTTAGGACCGCCTGCATCAGCAGTCACGTATGGCAAATTGATTTCAGTTTGTTGTGCAGATGACAACTCGATCTTGGCTTTTTCAGCAGCGTCTTTCAAACGTTGCAATGCCAATACGTCTTTACTCAAATCTACGCCTTGCTCTTTCTTGAACTCAGCAATAATCCAATCAATGATGCGTTGGTCAAAGTCTTCGCCACCCAAGAAGGTATCGCCGTTAGTAGAGAGCACTTCAAACTGCTTCTCACCGTCAACGTTAGCAATCTCAATAATGGATACGTCGAACGTACCGCCGCCCAAGTCATACACAGCGATCTTACGATCTACTTTGTCTTGCTTGTCTAAGCCAAACGCTAATGCCGCTGCAGTTGGCTCATTGATGATGCGCTTCACATCTAAACCAGCGATACGGCCAGCATCTTTCGTTGCTTGACGTTGGCTATCGTTGAAGTAAGCGGGAACAGTAATCACTGCCTCAGTCACTTCTTCACCGAGATAATCTTCGGCAGTCTTTTTCATTTTGCGCAGAATTTCTGCTGACACTTGTTGTGGTGCCATTTTTTTATCGCGCGCTTCAACCCAAGCATCACCGTTATCCGCCTGAACAATCTTGTAAGGCATCAAACCGATATCTTTTTGTACTTCAGCATCGGTAAATTTACGGCCCATCAAACGCTTCACTGCATAGATGGTGTTTTTAGGATTGGTAACTGATTGGCGTTTTGCAGGCGCGCCAACCAACACTTCACCGTCTTCAACGTAAGCAATGATGGATGGTCAACGTAAGCAATGATGGATGGAGTTGTACGACCGCCTTCAGCATTCTCAACAACTTTAGGTGCATTGTTTTCTACAACCGAAACGCACGAGTTCGTGGTCCCTAAGTCAATTCCGATAATCTTTCCCATAATGGCTCCAAAAATTAAGTTATGTGTAATTTCGTAATACTGCGGATAAATCGATATTCAATAAATGGGGTCAAAAAGAGGGAATTCAAGGGCTAAAAAGCAAAAAAGGCAGATTTCTGCCTTTTTATCCCGCTATTTCATCAAAAATCCCCGGTTTAGGGGTTTGAATACCCTATTTGGGCGCGCTCACGGTTACTAAGGCTGGACGCAGAATCCGATCAGCGATGGAGTAACCCCTCTGAAGCACTGAAACTACAGTATTGGCTTCTTGATCCGAAGGCACGGAGGCAATAGCTTGATGGTGGTGAGGGTCAAACTTATCGCCTACAGCAGGATTGATCTCGGTCATACGGCCTTTTTCAAAGGCTGAGAGCAGTTGTTTCAGGGTGATCTCCAAGCCTTCTTTAAAGGCTTTGGCATCGACTGCCTCTGCGTTCAAGGCTGCGTACAAGCTATCCGTTACTGGCACGAGATGCTCAGCAAAACTCTCAATCGCAAACTTATGCGCCTTAGAGATGTCTTCAGCAGCACGGCGGCGAATGTTTTCACCTTCGGCCTTGGCGCGGAGATAGTTATCTTGCATCTCTGTTAACTTTTGATTCAACTCTGCAATATCTTGCTCTGGGGTCTTTACTTCATCGGGTGCATTAGCTGCATCGGCACTACCCTCAGTCCGAGGATCGGCGGCAATATTTTCCTGCTCAGGAGATGGATTTTGATTTTCTTGGGTCATGGGTACAAATTCACTTTTCTATCAGAATGGCTACTTCTCAACAATATGGGGCCGATTAACGCAATTTCAAGTGCACTGGTTTTTAAGCAATTCTGGCTTTAGCCAACTCAACCAAGCGGTCACGTTCCTGCAATACTGCATCAGACTCTACGCCCAAGCTCCAACCAGATAAATGCTGCTGGGCAATGTCATACATCGCATCAATCCATTTTGGGTTGCTATTGAGACAAGGTATGTAGCGGTAATCCTTACCACCATGCTCCAAAAAGATCTCGCGTGCTTCCATAGCAATCTCTTCTAGAGTCTCAAGGCAATCCGCCGGAAAGCCTGGACAAAAAATATCGACTCGCTTGCAACCTTGTTTACCCAGCTCTTCAATCATTGGAGCGGTGTAAGGCTTAAGCCACTCGGCTTTACCAAAGCGAGATTGGAAAGTGACCAAGTATTGTCCAGGCTCTAGGCCTAAAGACTCACCAAGCAGACGACCAGTTTTCAAGCACTCACAATGATAGGGATCGCCTTTCATTAAATTGCGCTTAGGCAGGCCATGAAAAGACATCACAAGGCGATCTCCAGCAGCGAAATCTGGGCGTCCATTCTTGTCCCATGCGCCGAGCACTTGGTCGCGTAGTGCAGTGATGTAAGCAGGGTTGTCGTGATAGTGCTTTACCAAGCGCAGCTCAGGTTGGTTACGCCAAGTTCCGAGAACACGAAACACTTCATCAAAACTGGAAGCCGTTGTTGTCGCCGAATACTGCGGATACAGCGGCAGTAACAAGAGACGTTCCATGCCCTGTGCCTGCAAGGCTTCCAGAGCTTGCTGTGTTGAAGGCTCACCATAACGCATAGCTAAATCCACCAACACGACCTCACCGTGATTAGCAAATTTCTCACCCAACTCTTTGGCTTGCAGACGTGAGTAATGCATCAATGGGGAACCTAATTTTGGCAACCAAATGGAGGCGTATTTCTTTGCAGATGCACCACTACGAATCGGCAAAATAATGCCGTTCAAAATGCACCACCAAATAATGCGGGGAATTTCTACGACACGGGGATCGGATAGAAATTCTTTTAAATAAGACCTCACTGCTTTAGCAGTTGGTGCAGATGGAGTGCCTAAGTTCAGCAATAGCACTGCTGTCTTAGAGGGGCGTAAGTGGGGATTTTGATTCAAGAGGGATCCATCGTAAAAAGAGAACTAAAAAAATAATGGCTATTAAAAGTTCACTGGGGAACTTAATGCGCCTGATAACAACTTAGAGGTGATATCGACAATCGGAATCACCCGATCGTATGCCATGCGAGTGGGGCCAATAACGCCGAGAGTTCCAACCACCTGACCATCCACACTATAGGGTGCGCTAATGACCGCCAAATCTTCGTATGGCAGTAAATCACTTTCACCGCCAATAAAGATTTGAATACCGTCTGCATGACTCGACACATCCAGTAGCTGCATGAGTACCGACTTTTGCTCCAGCATGTCGAACATCTTGCGCAGCTTATCTAAATTGGTGCTGAGGTCACCGACATTCAGCAGGCGTCGCTCGCCAGAAAGCAGCATATCCCCTTGACCCATGCCGTAATCACTAACGCCGCTGTGCAGCGCCAAGGCCATCAAACCAGAAATATCACTACGCAGGTTATCCAGATCGGAGGCAAGGTGTGCGCGTACCTCAGCAAAACTCTTGCCGGCAAATTGCGTATTGATGTAATTGCCCGCTTCCACCAGCTGACTTGGGGTGTAGTCCTGCATAGTAGGGAGGATGCGGTTTTGCACATCGCCCTCAGGGGTCACCATGATGAGCAAAATCTTGCCTTCGCCAAGGCGCAAAAACTCGATGTGCTTGAATACTTGTGCTCGCTTGGGCGTCATCACTACCCCGGCAAAATGGGTCAAATTAGACAGAATTTGAGCAGCAGAGTTCAGCACCCTTTGTGGAGAGTCGGGCAAAAGCCCTTTTTCCATCTCACGGGCAGCGATTTCCTCTAAAGGGCGAACCGTCACCATCGTATCCACGAAGAGACGATAGCCTCTTGGGGTTGGTATGCGACCGGCAGATGTATGGGGGCTGGTGACCAGGCCCATTTCCTCTAAATCCGCCATGACATTACGAATCGTGGCCGCAGAAAGATCCAGCCCCGAGAAACGAGACAGGGTGCGAGAGCCAATAGGCTGCCCCTCTTCGATATAGCGCTCGATAAGGGTTTTCAGTAAGGCGCGGGAACGATCATCCATAGTGGAAGGGATTTTATGCGTATGGTTTAATCGTTATATGTTAAGCCCATCCCCAAATTCCAGCAAAAAGGCATTTAGCCGGGTTGCG
>NZ_NCJB01000050.1:0-13729 GCF_002282275.1 Polynucleobacter sp. 39-46-10
GTTGAGTCTTTCCCTCCTAAAGAACGTACTTTCTAAGCGAAGAGAAATTAAAAATGAGTGATATTCGTATATTTGAAATTTACCGCTACGATCCAGATGTCGATGCAGCCCCACGCATGGAGCGTTACGAGCTTGAGTTGACTGGCGAACGTATGTTGTTGGATGCCTTGATTTCTCTTAAGAAACAAGATGAATCCATTTCTTATCGTCGTTCATGTCGTGAAGGTGTTTGTGGCTCTGATGCCATGAACATTAACGGCAAGAATGGTTTGGCTTGCTTAACTAATATGTTGACCTTGCCTAAAGTCATTACATTGCGTCCTCTACCTGGCTTGCCAGTCGTGCGCGATTTGATTGTGGATATGACTTTGTTCTTCAAACAATATCTGTCGATCAAGCCTTACTTGGTAAATGACAATCCATTTCCAGAAAAAGAGCGTCTCCAGAGCCCTGAAGAGCGTGAAGAGTTGAATGGTTTGTACGAGTGCATCTTGTGCGCATCATGCTCAACCTCATGCCCATCTTTCTGGTGGAACCCAGATAAGTTTGTCGGTCCAGCAGGTTTGCTTCAGGCGTATCGCTTTATTGCCGATAGCCGTGATGAAGACACTGCGCAGCGTCTGGATAACTTAGAAGATCCGTATCGCTTATTCCGCTGTCACACCATCATGAACTGTGTGGACGTTTGTCCTAAACATTTGAATCCAACCAAGGCAATTGGAAAGATCAAGGAATTGATGGTACGTAGGGCGGTATGACCCTCACCAATGCAGAGTTATATCGCCTAAAGAGTGATGCCCGCAGGGGTTTACTTGAAAACGATTTAATTCTGCAGCGTTTTTTTGAGCGCTACGGCTCTCAACTTACCGCGGAAGATGGAGAAGTATTAAGCCGGTTGTTAGCCTTAGAAGACAATGACCTGATGGATTTATTAATCGGTCGCAAGGACTCTGTAGCAGCATTAGAAAAGGAGCCTGAGGGTGATTCCTTTAAGGCGGTTTTACAAAAGCTAAGACAGAAGTAATTCGGCTTTTTGGTGCAACAGTATTATGGGCGCATGATCAAATAGTGTATTAATCATCAATTTGAATGACTAAGGGTTAGAAATGATTGAATCGGACATCAAGGCAAAATTATCGTTTTCGGACGGCACACCAGATATCGACTTGCCAATTTATAAAGGCACGATTGGTCCTGACGTAATTGATATTCGTAAGCTTTACGGTCAAACTGGAAAGTTCACCTACGATTCAGGCTTTCTTTCTACAGCTTCATGCAATAGCAAAATCACTTATATCGATGGTGATAAGGGTGAGTTGCTCTACCGTGGCTACCCAATCGAAGATCTCGCTCATAACTGCGACTTCTTAGAGGTTTGCTATCTTCTATTGAATGGCGAGTTGCCAAACGCCAAGCAGAAAAAAGAGTTTGAACAAATGGTGATGCACCACACGATGGTTCATGAGCAAATGCAATTCTTCTTACGCGGCTTCCGTCGTGATGCACATCCAATGTCGGTCCTGACTGGTTTGGTTGGTGCAATGGCCGCCTTCTATCATGATGAGATCGATTACAGCGATCCACATGCTCGTGAAGTTGCTCAAATTCGTTTAATTGCCAAGATGCCAACCTTGGTTGCAATGGCTTATAAATACTCTGTAGGTCAACCATTTATCTATCCTGATAATTCCTTGTCTTACACCGCAAACTTCATGCGCATGATGTTTGCTACACCTTGTGAGGATTACAAAGTCAATCCAGTGTTGGTGCGTGCTTTGGATCGCATCTTTACATTGCATGCTGACCATGAGCAAAATGCCTCTACATCAACAGTCCGTTTGTGCGGCTCGTCTGGCACAAATCCATTTGCTGCCATCTCTGCAGGTATTGCTTGCCTATGGGGTCCAGCTCACGGTGGCGCTAATGAGGCCTGCTTGCAAATGCTCAATGAAATTCAGGCAAACGGTGGCGTAGATACGATTGGTGACTTTATTGCGCAAGTTAAAGACAAGAACTCCAGCGTTCGTTTAATGGGCTTTGGTCATCGCGTTTACAAAAACTTTGATCCGCGCGCTAAGCTAATGCGTGAAACATGCCATGAAGTTCTAAAGGAAATGGGTCTTGAGAATGATCCATTGTTCAAGTTAGCCATGACACTTGAGAAAATTGCTCTTGAAGACGAATACTTCGTGAGTCGTAAGCTCTATCCAAACGTTGATTTCTACTCTGGAATTGTTCAGCGCGCACTAGGTGTTCCTACTGAAATGTTCACCTGTATTTTTGCCTTAGCAAGAACAGTGGGTTGGATTGCTCAGTGGGAAGAAATGATTACTGATCCTGAGTACAAGATTGGTCGTCCACGTCAGTTGTATGTTGGTGAAACTTCACGCAAGGTTCCCAACATTTCTGTACGCAAATAAAAGTATTAGAGGGTTTACATGTCACGCACGCTTTACGACAAATTGTGGGATGACCATGTCGTCTATTCCGAACAAGATGGCACGGCTACGATTTATATAGATCGTCAGTTATTGCATGAGGTGACAAGTCCTCAAGCTTTTGAAGGATTAAATTTAGCTGGTCGGCCAATGTGGCGTATTTCTGCCAATTTGGCCGTTTCAGATCACAATGTCCCAACGACAGACCGCTCTGAAGGAATTGCTGACCCGATCTCTAAATTACAAGTAGATACGTTGGATCAAAACTGTGATGCCTTTGGTATCACTCAATACAAGATGAACGACACTCGCCAGGGAATTGTTCACGTTATTGGACCAGAGCAGGGCGCAACCTTGCCTGGTATGACAGTTGTTTGCGGTGATTCCCATACAAGTACCCATGGTGCCTTTGGTGCTCTAGCATTTGGTATTGGTACCTCAGAAGTTGAGCACGTATTAGCTACTCAAACCTTGCTCATGAAAAAGAGCATGAATATGTTGGTCAAGGTAGATGGACGTCTTCAACCAGGTTCGACTGCAAAAGACATCGTGCTTGCTGTGATTGGCAAAATTGGTACTGCGGGTGGAACTGGTTACACCATTGAATTCGCAGGTGAAGCCATTCGCAATCTCTCCATGGAAGGTCGCATGACCCTCTGCAATATGGCCATTGAGGCTGGCGCGCGCGCTGGCCTTGTTGCGGTTGATGAAACTACTATTGAATATATTCAAGGTAGACCTTATACCCCTAAAGGTGAGGCTTTGCGTCATGCCTTGCAGTACTGGCGTTCCTTGCATTCAGATGAAGATGCAAAATTTGATGCAATTGTAGAGTTGCGCGCAGAAGAAATTGCTCCTCAAGTAACTTGGGGAACATCGCCTGAAATGGTTTTATCAATTAGTGATCGTGTTCCTGACCCGGAAAAAGAGCATGATGCAAATAAACGTTCTGCAATGGAGCGTGCTCTTGAGTACATGGGCCTTGTTCCAAACACGCCATTAAGCAATATCTCGATTGATAAAGTCTTTATTGGATCTTGCACTAACAGCCGTATTGAAGATATTCGCGCTGCTGCCAAGGTTGTAGATCGTCTTGGTAAAAAGGTGGCCGCTAATGTCAAATTGGCATTGGTTGTTCCTGGATCTGGACTAGTCAAAGCTCAGGCTGAGCGAGAAGGTTTAGATCGGGTATTTAAGGCTGCGGGATTCGAATGGCGCGAGCCTGGTTGCTCGATGTGTTTAGCAATGAATGCCGATCGCCTGGAGCCAGGTGAGCGCTGTGCCTCAACCTCCAATCGAAATTTTGAAGGTCGCCAGGGTAACGGTGGTAGAACGCATTTAGTAAGTCCAGCAATGGCTGCTGCGGCGGCGATTGAAGGTCATTTTGTTGATGTTCGTAAGATTTCTTAAGGAATTACAGTGTTTAAATGGTCTTCTTTCACAATGATTAAAAAATTATGCATTGTTGCTGCGATTGGGGTTCTGCTAGCTGCCTGTGCAAATACGATGGAGGGCGTTGGAAAAGATCTCCAAACTATGGGTAACTCCATGGGTGGTGGTAAAAGTGCAAACACCTCAAATCAATCCCAAAACCAAGGGAAAGATGTTGTTGTAACTCCAGTGAAGTAATTTAGTAAGAGACCCCCATGGAAAAATTTACGGTATACAAAGGCTTGGTTGCGCCGCTTAATCGCGAGAATGTCGATACCGATGCCATCATCCCAAAGCAGTTCTTAAAATCGATTAAGAAAACGGGTTTTGGTCAGAATTTATTTGACGAGTGGCGCTATTTAGATCATGGTGAGCCTGGTCAAGATTGCAGCAGTCGACCAATTAATCCAGATTTTGTCTTAAACCAGCCACGTTATAAAGATGCCGGCATTTTGCTTGCCCGTAAGAACTTTGGTTGCGGTAGCTCCCGTGAGCATGCGCCTTGGGCATTGGATCAATACGGTTTTAGAGCTGTTATCGCCCCAAGCTTTGCTGATATTTTCTACAATAATTGCTTTAAAAATGGCCTTTTACCGATTGTTCTTACGGAGCTACAAGTAGACCATTTATTCAATGAAACGCTGGCTTTTGCCGGCTACCAACTTACTATTGATCTGGAAGCCCAGCAGGTCATTGCGCCTGATGGCACTGCTTATAGCTTCGATGTAGCACCATTTAGAAAGCATTGCCTTCTGAACGGCTTAGACGATATTGGCTTAACTCTGCAACATGCAGATAAAATCAAGGCTTACGAAGCTGAGCGTATCCTCAAGATGCCTTGGCTTGCGACACAACTGCCGTAGTTTTATTCAGTTAAAGGCCTTTCATGAAAATTGCAGTCCTACCGGGCGATGGTATCGGCCCGGAAATCGTTGCTGAAGCCGTTAAGGTATTAAACGCGCTCGCCCCTAAATTTGACCTTGAGACTGCCCCAGTTGGCGGTGCTGCCTATGATGTAGCCGGTCATCCATTACCACCTGCAACATTAGAGCTTGCTAAAAAAGCAGATGCTATTTTATTTGGTGCTGTAGGTGACTGGAAATATGACAGCTTGGCACGCGAACTTCGTCCTGAGCAAGCCATCCTGGGATTGCGCAAGCATTTGGAATTGTTTGCTAATTTCAGGCCCGCTATTTGCTACGACGAACTAACCTCCGCTTCTAGCCTGAAGCCTGAAATTGTTAGTGGCTTAGATATCCTAATTATTCGCGAGCTCAATGGCGATATTTACTTTGGACAACCGCGCGGTATTCGTACTTCTGAGCTCCCCTTGTTTAAGGGTGCGCGTGAAGGCTACGACATGATGCATTACAGCGAGCCAGAAGTAGAGCGCATTGGCCGTGTCGCCTTTGAGGCTGCACGCAAGCGCAGTAAAAAAGTATGTAGTGTTGATAAGGCAAACGTTCTCGAGACTTCGCAGCTCTGGCGTGATGTCATGATTCGCGTGGGTAAAGAGTATCCCGATATTGAGCTATCGCATATGTATGTTGATAACGCAGCAATGCAATTGGTCAAAGCGCCAAAAGCATTTGACGTTGTTGTTACTGGGAACTTGTTTGGCGACATTCTCTCTGATGAAGCTTCCATGTTGACGGGCTCCATTGGCATGTTGCCATCAGCGTCATTGGATAAAAATAATAAAGGCTTGTATGAGCCAAGCCATGGCTCAGCGCCAGATATTGCAGGCAAAGGTATTGCCAATCCATTGGCAACTATTCTTTCTGCTGCCATGATGTTGCGTTACTCATTGGGTTTGCCAGCAGAAGCGGATCGTATAGAGGCGGCAGTGCAAAAGGTTTTATCTCAAGGATTGCGTACTGCTGATATCTATACCGAAGGCACGAAAAAAGTGTCTACCGTTGATATGGGCGATGCTGTAGTTGCTGCTCTTTCAAAATAACGCATCACAATAAATAAATACATTCAACAGAACATTCATCATGTCAAATACAAAAACACCATTGGTAGGCTTAGTTGGCTGGCGCGGTATGGTTGGTAGCGTTCTCATGGAGAGAATGCTCGCTGAAAAAGATTTTGATCTGATTGAGCCAGTATTTTTTAGTACCAGCCAAGCTGGCGGTGAAGTGCCACTTTTGAATGGTCAAAAAGTTACCAAGAGCGAAAATGCTTTGCTTGATGCTAATGACATCAAAGCGCTTTCTCGTTGCGACATCATTTTGACTTGCCAAGGTGGCCACTATACCAATGAGATCTTCCCTCAACTGCGCGCCGCGGGTTGGCAAGGTCATTGGATTGATGCGGCTAGTGCCTTGCGTATGAAAGATGATGCGGTCTTAATTTTGGATCCTGTAAACCGTTCCGTAATTGATAAGGCATTGGCCGCCGGCGGAAAAAACTGGATTGGTAGTAACTGTACAGTTAGCTTGATGATGATGGCCATGGGTGGTTTGGTTAAGGCCGACATGGTTGAGTGGATCAGTGCGATGACCTATCAGGCCGCATCCGGTGCTGGTGCTCAAAATATGCGTGAGCTATTGTTGCAAATGGGTGCATTACGCGACAGCGTTGCTACTGAATTAGCTGACCCATCTTCATGGATTCTGGATATTGATCGCAAAATTACTGAGACTTTGCGTTCGTCTGAGTTTCCTAAAAAGAACTTCCGCAATACACCCTTAGCTGGTAGCTTGATTCCTTGGATTGATGTCCCTGTTGAGAATGGCCAGACTAAAGAAGAGTGGAAGGGTGGCGCTGAGTTCAACAAGATCTTGGGCCGACCTGCATTTAGAACTCCTGGAAGTATTCCAATAGATGGTTTGTGTGTTCGTGTTGGCGCTATGCGTTGTCACTCACAAGGCTTGACCGTAAAGATTAAAAAAGATATCCCGCTGAAAGAGATTGAAGCAATCTTGGCTAACGATAATCAATGGGTCAAGGTGATTCCAAACGATCGTGAGACCACTGAGCGTGAATTATCGCCAGCAGCAATTAGCGGTACCTTGACAGTGCCTATCGGTCGCCTTCATAAGATGGCGATGGGCCCTGAATATCTTGGTGCTTTTACTGTAGGCGATCAACTTCTGTGGGGTGCTGCTGAGCCATTGCGTCGCATGCTCCGCATCTTGTTAGAGCACTAATGTTCAGATTTAGCCAGATTCAGTTTGCAAGAGCGCTTTGCTTAATTTGGCTAAGTTGGTCCTGTGCTGCAGGAGCCATTTCACTTGGCTCCCCAAAGCTGCTTTCTAGGCCTGGTGAACCCCTCAAGGTAGAGTTTCCAATTCGAGTTGGAGTGGATGAAACTTCTGCTCTTGCAAGTTTGAATGTTGGTATTGTGAACAAGGCGGCCTACGATCGTTTAGGCATATCTCAAAAGATACTCACCCTGAATCCTCAAGCGATGATCTATCGCAATCAGCAAGAACAATTAATGATCTTGTTGGAAACAGTTGAGTCAGTGCCGATAACAGACGATCCTTTTTTGGATGTCTTGGTCACTTTAAATTGGTCTGCTGGAAGCATCACTAAAACCTATACATTGCTATTAGGCGATGTGCAGAAAATTTTGGTCAGGCCTGGTCAAACCTTATCGGAAATCGCAGCCCAGTTAGCCCCTCAGTTGCAGGGTGTCACACTGGATCAAACGATGATGGCTTTGTTTAAAGCGAATCCTGATGCTTTTGCTAGTGGCAGTATTAATCATCTTGAGGCTGGTGCTGAACTTAATAAACCTAATCAAGCATTATTGCGCTCGATTAGTCCAGCCGAGGCGCAACAGTTTGTATCAGAGTCGAATGCTCAGTGGTTGGCCGAGCGTGATGCCAAGGGTGGAGTGCAAAGTGCAAGCGCTATAAAAAATAGTGCAGATACACCCCCGAAGGATCGCCTCAAAATTGGATCAAGTGCTGAAGGTAGCTCTGAAGAGCGCCGCTATACAGAAGATCTTGTTGCACAAGAGAAGGCTCTTGAACAAACGCGTGTCCGCGTTGCTGAACTTGAAAAAAATATTGCTGATTTGCAGCGTTTGCTTGACCAAGCTAAAGGAAGGTCATCTGAGTCTGCAAAAAATGATGGAGTAGTTAGTTTAGGTGGTTTTGCTCCAGCAATTTTTGCCTTAGTGTTGATGGGGCTTACTGGTTTGTTGCTTTGGTTGTTGGCAAAAAATGCGCGTCGTTCTGAAGAACCTCATTTTGCGGATAGCATTCCTAAAGAAGTTGCTACCCCTAAGGAGAGCCATTCACCGCATGGTGTAATGCCCGATCGGGCCAAGGCATTGTTTGCTGGGATTGATCTGGATTTAACCCCAGCTAAAAAATCTACTCAACCACCCGTTGCTGAGTTAAACCCTCTGGCTGATTCTCTACGGGTTAAGTTAAATCTTGCGCGTGCTTACATCACCATTGAAGATTTTTCTGCTGCAAAAAAATCTCTTGAAGAGATTGTGCAGATTGGTGGATCTATAGATCCTGCTTTAACGGCAGAAGCTCAGGGCTTATTGGCCGAGTTGTTACACCGCAATAACTGAGCCTTACTATGCGCATCGCCTTAGGTCTTCAGTATGACGGCAATCCCTATTCAGGTTGGCAATCTCAAGTAAATCAAAATACCATTCAAGATGAATTAGAAAAAGCGATTTCTTCATTTGTCGGTATAGATGCAGCTAAATCAAATCCTATCCGCGTCATTACGGCCGGCAGGACGGATACAGGCGTCCATGCTTTAGGCCAAGTTGTTCACTTTGATGTTGAGGTTGATCGAGAAAGTTGGTCATGGGTTAGGGGGGTGAACACTTTCCTGCCCGAATCCATTGTGGTCAACTGGGCTAAAGCAGTCCCCGAGGAATTTAGCGCGCGGTTTTCTGCGCATGAGCGCACTTACATTTATACGCTACATGCTGGGCCATGCCGATCACCCATGGCTGCAGATCGCGCGGGTTATGTGATGCTTCCATCAGATCGTTGGTTTGATCTTGATGCCATGAGAGAGGCTGCCGAATGTCTAATTGGTGAGCATGATTTCACCTCGTTCCGATCTTCAGAATGCCAAAGCAAGACTCCAGTAAAAACAATGTATTCCATTGAGATTTTCTCAGATGAGCCTTGGTTGTATTTCAAGATCAAAGGAAATGCTTTCTTGCATCACATGGTGCGCAATCTAGTTGGCAGTTTTATTCAAATCGGTGTTGGTAAGCAAAAAGCAGGCTGGATGGCAGAAGTCCTAGCAGCAAAAGACCGTAGCATTGCGGCGCCTACGTTTTCCCCGGCCGGACTCTATTTGGCTCAAATTGTCTATCCAGATGAGTTTCAGATCCCCAAGCCTTGGCTAGCTAATTCTTGGTTGCCTAAGGCGGTTTACGCCTAAGCAGGCCTTTATTTGCTTAAGGCCTTATCATTTCCTCTATGGGCTTACTTACCAATTCTCTAGGCCGTACTAGGGTCAAAATCTGCGGTCTCAGGACTCCTGCAGATGTGGATGCTGCTGTTGCTGCGGGTGTCGATGCTGTTGGCTTCGTCTTCTACCCGCCAAGCCCAAGGTCTGTAACCCCCAATATTGCCGCTGCATTGATTTCCAGGCTTCCAGCCGGGGTTGATGCCGTTGGCTTGGTTGTTAATGCCTCTGACGCTGAATTTGAGGCTATTAGGGCGGCCGCATCCATCACCTTATGGCAATTTCATGGGGATGAGTCTCCAGAAGAGTGTGAGCGCCTAGCTGCGGGTCAGCCATGGATGAAGGCTGCACGCGTTGGCACCGGCTTCGCGTTTGATGATTTTTCCCTACAATATAGGTATGCAAACGCCTTTTTGCTAGATGCTCTTGTTGAGGGCTATGGTGGAGGGGGCGTTCCTTTTGATTGGTCAGGAATTCCTCAAGCATGGATAAGCGCAAACGCGCCTCAGGTCGTTTTGAGTGGTGGATTGAACGTTCACAACGTGGGCGAAGCCATTGCTCGCCTGCATCCTTGTGCGGTTGACGTCTCAAGCGGCGTTGAAATCAGCAAGGGTGTAAAAGATCACGCCTTGATGAAACAGTTTATTGAGGCGGTGCGAGCGGCAGACGTAAGCACATTAACCTAATTATTTGCTGCAACTAATCAAAAGAGGTATTTATGTACGATAAGCCAGATGCACGAGGACACTTCGGTCCTTACGGTGGCGTATTTGTTTCTGAGACACTCATGTTCGCCTTGGATGAGCTCAAAGCTGCTTATGCGAAATACCAATACGATCCAGAATTCTTAGAAGAGTTTCATTACGAGCTCAAACATTTTGTAGGTCGTCCATCGCCCGTGTATCACGCTAAGCGTTGGAGTGAGATGCTAGGCGGTGCGCAGATCTATCTTAAGCGCGAAGATTTAAATCACACTGGCGCTCACAAAATTAATAACGTGATTGGCCAGGCTATGCTGGCTAAACGCATGGGTAAGCCACGCATCATTGCAGAGACTGGAGCAGGGCAACATGGTGTAGCAACTGCAACTATTTGTGCGCGCTTTGGTTTAGATTGCACCGTGTATCAGGGCTCTGTTGACGTAGCGCGTCAGGCGCAAAATGTATTTCGTATGAAATTACTAGGCGCAAAAGTGGTGCCTGTTGAATCCGGAACAAAGACCCTCAAAGATGCACTCAATGAAGCGATGCGTGATTGGGTGACGAACGTTGAGGATACCTTCTACATCATCGGCACTGTTGCTGGCCCCCATCCTTATCCGATGATGGTGCGTGATTTTCAGAGCGTGATCGGTGAAGAATGCAAGGTGCAAATGCCTGAAATGACAGGCCGTCAGCCTGACTATGTCATGGCTTGCGTTGGCGGCGGTTCTAACGCGATGGGTATCTTTTATCCCTATATCGATTTTCCGCAAGTGAAGTTAGTGGGTGTTGAGGCTGCAGGTCATGGCTTAAATAGCGGTCTTCACTCTGCAGCACTTTGCGTAGGTAAGCCGGGTGTACTACACGGTAATCGTACCTATTTATTGCAAGATGAAAATGGTCAGATTTCTGAAACGCATTCTGTTTCAGCGGGCATGGACTATCCAGGCGTTGGGCCTGAGCATGCTTGGTTAAAAGATTCAGGTCGCGCTGATTATGTAGCGGTGACGGATGAAGAGGCTCTTAAGGCATTCCATGATTGCTGTCGTATCGAAGGCATTATTCCCGCTTTAGAGTCCTCGCATGCGATTGCATATGCATGCAAGCTAGCACCGACACTTTCTAAAGACAAAACGATCTTGGTGAACTTATCTGGTCGTGGTGATAAAGATATGCACACCGTAGCGCAAGCGACTGGCTCTGAAGGTTAATTCGAACCCAGTTCTGAATATTCATAAAAATAATAATCGCGAATCGCCCATGTCAAAAATTACCGCACTCTTTAACGAACTCAAAGCCTCTGGGAAAAAAGGACTGATTCCTTTTATTACTGCAGGCGACCCCGATCCTAAACTCACCGTTGAGTTGATGCATGCGTTGGTACGTGGTGGTGCGAACGTGATTGAGCTCGGCGTTCCCTTTTCCGATCCGATGGCAGATGGCCCAGTGATTCAGCGATCATCTGAAAGGGCGCTTACCCAGGGCGTCACTTTGCATGGCTGCTTAGATATGGTGAAAGAGTTTCGTAAGCTTGACCCCAGCACTCCGGTAGTTTTAATGGGTTACGCCAACCCTGTTGAGCAAATGGGTGCAGAGCGATTCGCAACTGAAGCCAAAGCTGCTGGTGTCGATGGTGTTCTGATTGTGGATTACCCTCCAGAAGAGTGTGTTGATTTTGCTGCCAGTATGAAGATTGCGGGCGTTGACCCTATTTTTCTGCTGGCCCCTACATCATCACCAGAACGCATAAAGGATGCAGCCAAAATAGCTTCTGGTTATATCTATTACGTATCCATGCGGGGTGTAACTGGAGCATCCCACCTCAATACCCAAGATGTGGCCAGCATTATTCCTAAGATTCGTGAGGCCACCTCTATTCCCATTGCAGTCGGTTTTGGGATTAATGATGCTGAAAGTGCCCGTGCAGTATCAAAAACAGCAGATGCAGTAGTAATTGGCAGCCGAATTATTCGACTTTTGGAGGATTCCGCCCCCGGCCAGGCGGTACAATCGCTTGAAACCTTCATACGTGAAATTCGCGTCGCTTTAGATAGTTAATGCACTGGATAGTTAAAAACTGATGAGCTGGATCGATAAATTACTACCCCCACAAATCCAACATACGGATCCTGCAAACCGCAAATCTGTACCTGAAGGGCTTTGGGTTAAGTGTCCCAGCTGTGAGACGGTGCTGTACAGCACTGATATTGAGGCTAATTTATCGGTTTGCCCAAAATGCAGTCACCACATGCGCATTAGCGCCCGTCAGCGTCTTGATAGCCTTTTAGATCCAAAAGGGCGGTATGAAATTGGCGCAGACATCTATCCAATTGACCCACTGAAGTTTAAAGACTCCAAAAAATATCCTGACCGGCTCAAAGAGGCAAGTGACGCCTCAGGTGAATCAGAGGCGTTGATTGTGCTTGGTGGAAAGATTGAAAGCATTCCAGTTGTGGCTGCTTGCTTTGAGTTTCAATATATGGGTGGTTCAATGGGTTCTGTCGTTGGCGAGCGTTTTGCTCGCGGCGTGCAAGAAGCGATTGCCAAGAAATGTGCTTTTATCTGTGTGACTGCTACTGGCGGTGCGCGTATGCAAGAAAGCTTGCTCTCTTTATTTCAGATGGCTAAGACCAACTCGATGTTAACCTTGCTTTCTAAAAAAGGTTTACCTTACATCAGCGTCTTAACAGACCCAACAATGGGTGGTATTTCTGCAAGTTTTGCCTTCATGGGTGATGTAGTGATGGCAGAGCCTAAGGCGTTAATTGGTTTTGCAGGCCCGCGTGTTATTGAGCAAACTGTTCGTGAAAAATTACCAGAAGGCTTTCAGCGTTCTGAGTTCTTAATGCAAAAGGGTGGCATTGACATGATTGTGGATCGTCGCCAAATGCGCGGTGAAATCGCTCGTCTCTTGGCATTGCTCCAGCAGCTTCCTGAGCCTGCAATTGCGGGTAGCGCAGCTGTATAAAGCGCTTGAGCTCTGCACATCAGCCCCCCATTCTGTTTTCTAGCCTAGCGGCCTGGCTTAGTCACCTCGAAACAGCTCATCCTGTCGGCATCGACATGGGTCTTGATCGCATCAATCGCGTTAAAGAAGCGCTAGGCCTTCATTTTGAGTGTCCGGTTATTACAGTTGCTGGCACCAATGGCAAGGGTTCTACTTGCGCCTATCTTGAGAGTATTTTGTTGGCATCTGGCTATAAGGTTGGCTGCCACATGTCTCCTCATTTGCTGGTCTTCAATGAACGTGCTCGCGTCAACGGTGAAGAGGTAAAAGATGATCTCCTGCTAGAGCATTTTGCTGCTGTCGAAAAAGCGCGCGTCAGTTTGATTGATGCGCCTACCTTGACCTATTTTGAATTTACCACCTTGGCAATCATGCATTTATTTTCGAAAGCGAATTTAGATGCTGTGGTTCTTGAGGTGGGGATGGGTGGTCGATTGGATGCCGTAAATATTGTTGATGCAGATTGCGCAATCGTGACGAGTATTGATATTGATCACGCTGATTTTTTAGGCGGTACGCGCGAGGCAATCGGTCTTGAAAAGGCTGGTATTTTCCGAGCGGGTGCCATTGCGGTCTGTGGCGATCCTGTACCCCCTCAATCTCTAATCGGTTACGCGGAAAAACTTGGATGTGATTTATGGTTGCAGGGTCGTGATTACAACTTTCAAGGGGATAAGCAGCAATGGGGTTGGGCAGGGCGTCAAAAACGCTTTAGCGGTCTTGGCTATCCCGCTTTACGTGGCGCC
>NZ_NCJB01000051.1:0-13699 GCF_002282275.1 Polynucleobacter sp. 39-46-10
CTTAAGCGAGCAATTTCTTCTTGCTCAATTTTTTCGATCAAATTCATTATTAATCCTTAAACATCTTGTCAGCGTTTAATCCCGAGACTTTCATCAACGGACCAGACAGAGGATGCAGTTAAAACCATTTCACTAAATCAAAACACAAACACTTCATTGAAAACCATAATTACTTACAGCGTTCGAAGAAATTGCTCATCTTCTTTACTTAGCAACCAATTAGCTCTTGCCGATTTAATTAAATCAGGTCTAAGCCTTAGCGTCAGCTCTAAAGACTTCTGCCGACGCCAATCCGCTATTTTAGCGTGATGTCCGCCTAAAAGCACGTCCGGAACTGATAAATTTTCATATATTTCAGGGCGGGTGTAGTGTGGATAGTCCAAAAGACCGTTAATAAAGCTATCCTGGGCAGCAGATTCGCCATCACCTAGAGCCCCTGGAATAAGGCGAATAACCGCATCCATCATGGTCATAGCCGGCAATTCTCCACCAGAAACCACAAAATCACCGATTGAAAGCTGTAAATCGACATTTCGATCAATAAAACGCTGATCAACAGCCTCATAACGACCGCAAATGAAAGTTAAATTACCGTAATCAAGGATGTCTGCCGCTATCTTCTGAGAAAAAACCTCTCCTTGAGGGGCTAGCAGGCAAATTGGGCCCGAAACGATATTTTGAGACTGATGAGCAGATTTAACAACGGATATCGTATCCTCCAATGGTTTTGCCATCATCACCATTCCGGGGCCACCGCCATAAGCCCGGTCATCAACTGTCTTGCGGGGGTCAGAACAATAATCCCGAGGATTCCAAAGATGAACGCTACTAAGACCTTGCTCACAAGCGCGTCCAGTAATGCCCCACTGCGTTAAGGCAGAGAACATTTCAGGGAATAAGGTGACTACATCAAAGCGCATATTTACAGCTACCAGTCAGCTTGCCAATCTAGAGTAATCAGCTTATTAGGCAAGTCAACATTTTGTACCGCCTCTTTTACAAAGGGTATCAACTGTTTTACTGTTTTGGTTTCTGGGTCACCGAGAACAATGATTCCATGGGCCCCGTTATCGTTAACATCAATCACCTCACCCAGACTCTCGCCCTGAAGGTTGACTGCTTTACAGCCGATCAGATCAACCCAGTAATAGCTATCGCTCTCCGCTTTTGGAAATACCTCCCGAGGAACTAAGATGCGAGCGCCTTTTAAAGCTTCGGCTTGATCGCGATCGGTAACACCATCCAAAGCAATCACTACGGTACCGCTATGCATCTTGGCTTGCTTTACCTTGTACAACTTTAGTGAGGCCTGCTCATGAGACGCAGCAACACCCGCACTCCGACGAGGAATGAGAGATAGCCAAAGTTCTTTGCTAGATAAGAGGGCTACGGGTTCGGAAGAGTGAGGACGAACCTTAATCTGACCCTGTAAGCCTTGAGCGTCTTGAACTGCACCGAGCTCAATCAAATCATCTAGGGAAGGTGTACTCATATTGAAGCCACCTCAACTCCCCAAATAACACTACAAGTAAATTCTGCTACCAAAGACTTCATCGCTAAGAGAAAGTCTTTGGATTTGAAGTCTTTAGACCGCAGGATTGTTTTTGATCAAACGAACTACTGTTGGAGAGATCTGCGCGCCAACACCAGTCCAATAGGTCAAACGATCTTGAGCAATACGCATTGCTTGCTCTGTCGCTGCTGCCTGTGGATTGAAGTAACCAATACGCTCGATAAAGTTCGAGTCGCGACGATTGCGCTTGTCTGTAGCCACGATGCTATAAAAAGGGCGCTTCTTTGAACCGCCACGTGCCAGTCGAATGACGACCATACTTATTCCTTAAAATCTAAAATGAAAACAGGTTGATTACAACCCAATGAAATTACTACAAAATCTTGGGCTCCAGCTAACTGAGCAAATTATCAAAACAAATGCACGGTATAGCGGAAAACCTCATATTCTAGACGAAAACCCCTACTTGATCCACCTATTTAAGCGGACGTCCTTTTAGCTTCAACAGTAGAATAGAATCCAGCAATTCATAAAATAATTATTAAAAACAATAACTTACAGAAATAATACGATGAAAACTGCCATTTTTAGACTCTCAAGAGGCCCTATTAAGCGCATTTTTCTCATTCTTTCCTGCCTTGGTTTCAGTTTTTTGACCGCCTGCGCCAATGTTGTTCCACCGTGCACTGCCAAAACAAGTCCTCCTAGTAGCGAGTTCCGAAATACCAAATGGGAGTTAGTTCGCTGGAATCTCCCACCAAATGCTAGAGGTGAAGTACGCGCTCGGCAAATACCTCAAGGGGACAATAGCAACCCCATCCAAATCATCTTTGATGCCAATGGCGAACGTGTGAGCGGATCTACAGGTTGCAATCGCTTTACTGCACGCATTAATGAGGATGCTAGAGGCTTCACACTAGATCAGATCGCCAGCACAAAGATGGCGTGCGCACCTCAACGCATGGAATTGGAGAACGATTTTCTCTACGAATTAAATGATTACCGCTCAATCGTGCGAAACGGCGATCAACTCCTGATGATTGGCGCTGATCGTGAAGTCCTGAGCTTTATACAAAAAAACAATGCTGCAAAATAGCTATCCTATTGGCTCCCTACTCAATTAAAAATCCATTACTGAAAATTTGAATGAAAAAATACAAACTCCTATTCTGCTCACTCGGATTATTTTTCCCTGGGACTGGCTTGAACTGTTTTTATTTGCAAGGGCTTAAATCCTTCTGGGGCTGGGTTCAGCTCTTTTCCTTTGTTGGCGGAATCGCTGGCTGGTTGATTCTCAAAGATACACAGTTTCACTCTGCGCCGGGTTGGGTGCTAATCACCTTTGGCTTCATTACCTTTGAGGCAAGCTGGCTAACTACTATCGCCTATGGCTTACGCGCTGATGAAAAGTGGGACGCAGAATTTAATCCAGGATTAGAGCCAAGTAGAGCCACCAAATCAGGCTGGCCTGTTGTGCTGACGGTGATTTTTTCTTTAGTGTTTGGTGCAGGCGTCATGATGACCTTCTTAGCAATTGCATTTGAGCAATTCTTCATCTCTCAGCTTCAAGAGGCAAGAAAGCTATCCCAATAATGCGGATAGCTTTTTATGTCTTAGGCATACCCCGTTACTAAACGGGGAAAACTCTATGAGAGTGCTTTAGTTAATTCAGGAACAGCCACATTCAAATCGGCAACTAGGCCATAATCAGCAACGCTAAAGATTGGTGCTTCTGGGTCCTTATTGATTGCTACGATGACTTTAGAGTCCTTCATACCGGCTAAGTGCTGGATTGCACCAGAAATACCTACGGCAATGTAAAGCTGTGGAGCCACAATCTTGCCAGTCTGACCGACCTGGTAATCATTGGGAACATATCCAGCATCCACTGCGGCACGTGATGCACCTAATGCAGCGCCTAACTTATCTGCTAAAGGCACAACAATCTCTTGATACTTCTCTCCAGAACCTAAACCTCGACCACCAGAGACGATAATTTTGGCAGCAGTCAATTCTGGACGATCAGATTTAGTCAATTCACGACCAACAAAAGAAGACTTACCATCGGAGTTAATTGCCGCAACTTTCTCAATAGCAGCAGAGCCACCCGTGCTTGCCACCGGATCAAAACCGGTAGTGCGAACGGTGATTACTTTAACTGGGTCACTTGATTGCACAGTCGCAATCGCATTACCTGCATAAATCGGACGCTCAAAGGTATCTGGCGAGACAACCTTAGTGATATCCGATAACTGCGCTACATCCAACTTTGCGGCAACGCGTGGCAATACATTCTTACCATTGGCTGTAGCTGGCGCAAGAATATAGCCATAGCCATTTGCAATCGCCAATATTTGAGCAGCTAAAGGCTCGGCAAGTTGATCGGCCAATGATGCTGCATCCACCTGAATCACTTTGCGCACTCCAGCAATTTGACTAGCTGCAGTAGCAGCAGCATCAGTACCGCTACCTGCGACTAATACATCCACCTCAGGAGAGCATTGCAAAGCAGCAGCAACAGCGTTGAGCGTAGCGGCTTTTATGGATTGATTATCGTGTTCAGCAATAACTAGTGCAGCCATTTAAATCACCTTCGCTTCATTTTTAAGTTTATCGACTAAGGCAGCCACATCAGCCACCATCACACCTGCAGATCGCTTGGGCGGCTCCTCTACCTTGAGAGTTTTAAGGCGCGGGCTAATGTCAACACCAAGCTCTTCAGGCTTCACAATTTCCAAGGTCTTCTTCTTTGCCTTCATGATGTTTGGCAAAGTGACATAACGTGGCTCATTCAAACGTAAGTCGGTAGTAATGACTGCAGGCAAGGTGATAGCAATAGTCTCCAGGCCGCCGTCGACCTCACGCGTCACACTCGCTTTACCATCAGCAACCACTACTTTGGAGGCAAATGTCGCCTGAGGAATATCCATTAAGCTAGCCAACATCTGACCAGTCTGATTGCTATCATCATCAATCGCCTGCTTGCCTAGGATAACGATCTGCGCCTGCTCTTTTTCAGAGAGCGCTTTGAGAATTTTTGCAACTGCCAAAGGCTGTAACTCGGCTTCGGTTTCCACCAAGATGGCACGATCAGCGCCGATTGCTAAAGCAGTACGCAAGGTTTCTTGACATTGAGTTGGGCCAGCAGAAACCACCACCACCTCGGTAGCAACGCCAGCTTCTTTCAATCGAACCGCTTCTTCGACTGCAATCTCATCAAATGGGTTCATGCTCATTTTGACGTTTGCCAAATCGACACCAGAATTATCTGACTTCACCCGAATTTTGACGTTGTAATCTACAACTCGTTTTACTGCTACTAAGATTTTCATTCTCAATTCTCAACTATTTGAAGTGACTCCAGTATTTTATCTTCCCATTGCGATCCATTACTAAAGTTGAATCACATTTTCAGACTCATTCTAGATATCGGCAAGCGCCTTAACGTGCGCCACCACACTTCGACCCAAGGCAGAAAGGTTGTAACCACCCTCCAGGCAACTGACGATGCGGCCCTGGGCGTATTGGTTTGCAACCCCCTTAAGCTGCTTAGTAATCCAGGCATAGTCATCCTCTACCAAGCCCATCTGCCCTAAATCATCCTCACGGTGAGCATCAAAGCCTGCGGAGATGATGATGAGCTCCGGCTCAAAGTCCCGTAGACGTGGCAACCACTGCTCCTCCACTATCGAGCGCACCACGTCACCACGCGTAGATGCAGGAAGCGGAACATTCACCATATTGTTTGCTCTATCTAAACCACTGTATGGGTAAAACGGATGCTGAAAGAAGCTGCACATCAGGACATTAGGGTCATTAAAAAATGCTGCTTCAGTGCCGTTGCCGTGATGCACATCAAAATCAATGATCGCCACACGTTCGATACCGTATGTCTCCATCGCATACCGCGCTGCTACAGCGACGTTATCAAAGACACAAAAGCCCATGGAGCGGGTTGGCTCTGCATGATGTCCTGGCGGACGAATGGCACAAAATACATTCTCAACCTCGCCCTTCATTACTGCATCAACACCTGCAATAGCAGCACCAGCTGCACGGAGCGCGGCGCTCCAGGTATGGGGGTTCATGATAGTGTCGCCATCAAGCATGAAGTAACCGCTGGCTGGTGAGCGCTCTTTAACAAAAGCAATATGATCTGGGCTATGAACCAACTCCAGTTGATCTTCAGTTGCCAGTGGTGCATCTAAGTGATGCAGAAAGCGATCGATGCCACTGCGGATCAATTGATCATTGATTGCCTGAATCCGCTCTGGGCACTCGGGATGATGGCTACCCATCTCATGTTTTAGAAAATCTGGATGAGTTATGTATCCTGTTGTCATTACTAGAAATCCTCAATAGCAAAACTGTAGTTTTTATAATGTAATCAAACCTGCTAAACCCTTAAAAATCCATTTTCTTACCCATGAATTTTCGCGTCTCCTACCTTGCTCCAGCGCTATCAATAGCGCTATTACTTGGTGCCTGCTCCACCACCCCTGTTCAGCAAGCTAGCCCTGCACAGACTATCGTAAACCAGTCTGAGGATGCTGCGACAGAAGCTCGCTTTAGCCAAAACCTCAACCAGTTAATTACGCAGATTGCTCAAACCCAAGGAATCCCTCAGGCGAGCCTTGAATCAGGCTTCTCAGATACTAAAACGATTCCATCCATTCGCAAATTGGTGTTACCCCCATCGGGTAGCTTTAAAAAGAATTGGGTAGCTTATCGCAAGCGCTTTATTGAGCCAGTGCGTCTGAAAGCTGGCAAAGCGTTTTGGGAGCAAAACCAGACATTCCTTAGTAAAGTTGAGCAGGAATCAGGAGTTCCGGCCGAAGTGATTGTCTCGATTATTGGGATTGAGACCATCTATGGCCGTCAAACTGGCAATTTCCGAGTAAAGGATGTACTTTCTACACTTGCTTTCAGTTACCCTGATACGCCCAATAAAGCAAGTCGGGAACAGCTTTTTAAAGACCAGCTTCAAGAACTCATCCTCATGTGCTGGACCGAGGGTGGCGGAAGCCTGCCTGCAAAGAACAGTAGCCAAGGGTTTAACTCAACGCGCTTTAATGCCTGCCTGAATCAAAATAGCTCTTACGCTGGTGCAATTGGTTTGCCACAATTCATGCCAAGCAGTATTCGCAGCTTTGCTGTAGATGGTGATGGTGATGGGCGCATTGATCTCAAACAAAGCCCTAAAGATGCCATTGCTAGCGTGGCCAATTTCATGAGAAAGCATGGCTGGCAGCCTGGCATGCCGATTTACTTCCCCGTGCAGAATGGAGCAATCAGCGAAGCGAGAGCCTTAGCAGACGGTGAGCCGAAACTCAAATACACCATTCAAGATCTCATCACAAAAGGTATCTTGACTAAAGAGCAAGGTGACCTTCAAGCGGGTGGCGTTGAACCGCAAAGCAAGGCACTCATTGTCGATCTTCCCTACCCTGATAAGGATGGAAACGATCAGGTACGTTATGTAGTTGGTTTAAATAATTTCTTAACAATTGTGCAGTACAACCGCAGTTACTTTTACGCGCAAAGTGTCGCTGAATTTGCAGAAGCTCTAGGGTATAAAAATCAAAGTACAGTTCCTACCCCAGCAACTAAAGCGAAGTTAGAAACCAAATCAGCTGAGCCGGCTAAATCTAAAGCGAAGAAACCTGCTAACAAGAAAAAACAGGCTTAATGCTGAAGTTTGAATGTCTTACGCTGGGAAAACTCCAGTAGAAAGATAACGGTCACCACGATCGCAGACGATAAATACAATCGTCGCATTCTCAACCTGGCGAGCGATTCGCAAGGCAACCACTAAAGCGCCGCCAGCTGAAATGCCGCAGAAGATACCCTCTTCAGCTGCTAGGCGGCGAGCCATCTCTTCTGCGTCTGCTTGACTCACATATTCAATGCGGTCGACCTTGTCGCCCTGATAAATCTTAGGCAGGTACTCAGGGGCCCACTTACGAATACCTGGAATCTGCGAACCTTCTTCTGGTTGAGCGCCGATAATCTGAATATTGGGATTCATGGACTTGAGATAAGTGGAGACTCCCGTAATGGTTCCAGTAGTGCCCATCGATGAGACAAAGTGTGTCACCTGGCCATCGGTATCACGCCAGATTTCTGGACCAGTGGTCTCAATATGAGCGCGTGGATTATCCGGATTTGCAAATTGATCCAATAATCTACCGCGACCCTCTTTCTGTAATTGCAATGCATAGTCACGAGCAAACTCCATGCCACCAGAGGCTGCAGTCAAAATTAACTCCGCACCATAAGCAGCCATACTTTGTCGACGTTCAATACTTTGATTTTCAGGCATCACCAAAACCATCTTATAGCCCAACATCGCAGCAGTCATTGCTAAAGCAATACCAGTGTTACCGCTAGTAGCTTCAATCAGAGTATCACCAGGCTTGATTTCGCCACGCTCTTGTGCGCGCAGGATCATCGACAGCGCAGGTCGGTCTTTGACCGACCCCGCTGGATTATTACCCTCCAACTTTCCTAGTATCAGATTATTTTTAGAATCGTTTTCAGCGCCAGGAATGCGTTGCAAACGAACCAGGGGTGTATTACCCACGGTCTGTGAAATAGTTAAGTAAGAAGGTGTGCTCATGAAACCATTTTAGCCATAAGCCAGACTAGACGTAAAAGGGTTTAATTTCGGCGACTTGGTTCCGCACGATCCGAATGATTGCGCGAACCACTTTGACCGCGTGAGCCACGTCTGCTAGCCTTGGAGCCCTCTTTACTGGTCCTACCGTGCGGCTCACGAAAAGAACTTGGCGCCTCAATGGTTAGGCCGTTATCCACCATCTTTTCGACGGACCTCATACCAATGCCGCGAACGCGCTTTTGCAAATCATTTGCATCCTGAAAATGACCCCCATCTAAGCGCTCAGCAATAATTGTTTTCGCTTTCGACGGCCCAATACCCTTAATACTTTCCAACTCAGACTGGGTTGCGGTATTAACATTGACTGGTGAGGCTGCAGCCAAAGCAGAGATAGCTACCAATACTGAAAATACCAAAGACTTTAATAATTGATTCATTTAATCTCCATTGGTTAATAAAAAATCCACCTACACAAAGTGCAAGTGGATCAGTTACAACGAATGAAGATTCAGTCGGTTGACTGTTTTTAACTACTTATAGCGGGCTCGCTAAGAAATCTGCATTAGTTGATAGCCAGGCAATATAACGACTGACACCCTGCTCTACATTCAGGAAGGGTTCAGAGTATCCAGCAGCACGCAGCTTAGTTAAATCCGCTTGTGTGAAGCACTGATACTTACCTTTGAGCGCATCCGGAAATGGGATGTACTCAATCGCCTTTTCCTTAACCAACTCTTCTAGGCTAGCAGGATTCGCATTATCGATTTTGCGCATAGCATTGGCTACTGCATGAGCAACATCGTTAAACGGTTGTGCGCGACCACTGCCAAGATTGAAGATGCCGCTGATTTCAGGGTGATCCAAGAAATATAGGTTCACTTTAACCACATCCTCTACTGAGACAAAGTCACGACTTTGCTCACCAGCCGCATAACCGCCATATTCACCAAAGAGCTTTACTTTGCCATTGGCTTTGTATTGGTGATATTGGTGAAAGGCTACCGAGGCCATGCGGCCTTTGTGTGATTCACGTGGGCCATAGACGTTGAAATAGCGAAAGCCCACAACTTGCGCTGTATTAACCTTCTCAGCAAAGCGCTTGCGCATCACTTGATCAAATAAGAACTTGGAGTAGCCATAAATATTCAATGGCTTCTCATGTTCACGGCTTTCAATAAAAACGTTCGAGCCACCATAAGTAGCTGCGGATGAAGCGTAGAGCAACTGCACTTTTTGCTCTGTACAGATATCGAGCAAATCCATGGTGTAGCGGAAATTATTCGCCATCATGAAGATGCCATCAGTCTCCATCGTATCGGAGCAAGCCCCTTCATGAAACACCGCCCTGACCTTACCAAAACGACCGCTTCTAAATGCCTCCAGAAATTCGTCTTTATCAAGATAATCAATGATGTCTAGATCTGCTAGATTGCGATACTTATCAGCGGGACGTAAATCATCGACCGCAATAATATTTTTTTCGCCGCGTGCATTGAGCGCCTGAACAATATTGGCACCAATAAATCCAGCAGCGCCAGTTACGATAATCGTCATTGCAATTCCTCTGAAGTCACGGTGGCTGTTCCTAACTTGCCAACCACAATACCACCCGCACGATTAGCTAAAGCCATCGCTCTTTCCAGCGGCCAACCCGCTGCCAATGCCACGGCGAGAGTTCCAATGACCGTATCACCTGCACCTGATACATCAAATACTTCACGTGCTTGCGCCTTTACGTGACTGACACCCGCCTCAGTAAATAAACTCATGCCCTCTTCAGAGCGAGTCAGTAATAAGGCTTCGAGGTTTAATGACTTTCTGAGGTCTTGCGCTCTCTTGGTGAGATCCTCTTCACTGGTCCATTGACCAACTACCTGACGCAGCTCACTTCGGTTTGGAGTGAGTACGGTAGCGCCGCGATATTTAGCATAGTCATCGCCCTTAGGGTCAACCAAAATCATTTTCTTCTGAGTGCGCGCCTGCTCAATCATCAAGGCTACTTGACCCAATGCACCTTTGCCATAGTCAGACAAAATCACGACATCAGCATCGCCTACAAGCTTTTCATAACGCTCTAACTTATGAGCTAGGGCTGACTCACTCGGGGCCTCCTCGAAGTCCAAACGAATAAGCTGCTGCTGTCTTGCAATAACACGTAACTTCACAGTTGTCGGCACTTTGCCATCAACCTCTAATTGACTATCAACACCACTTGATTTCAGCAATTCAGTAACGCGATGTCCTGGCTCATCATCACCAATCACACCCAAGATCGTTGTCTTAGCCCCAAGGGCTGCAACGTTACGAGCCACGTTGGCTGCACCACCTAGACGCTCATCAATCTTACCCACTTGAACAACTGGTACAGGCGCCTCAGGAGAAATGCGATTCGTATCACCAAACCAATAGCGATCCAGCATGACATCTCCCACTACCAATAAGCGGGCTTTTGAAAATTGTTCTCGGTTGGCTTTTTCCACGATGTAACTAATCTCTCTAATCTTTCGAATGGATTCTTTTGTACTTGTAATTAATTATGACGGCCAATACCTTGGTACTCAATACCTAATTCTTGCATAGCTTGTGGCTCATACAAGTTTCGGCCATCAAAGATGATGGGGTTCTTTAGTTTAGCTTTGAGAAGATCAAAATCCGGACTGCGGAAGGCTTTCCACTCGGTCACGATCACGAGGGCATCAGCATCTTGGGTGGCTGACATAGGGTCATCAACCAGAGATACTTGTTTGAGGCCTTCTGGATTGCCCTTAAAGTCTACTTCGAGGCAATGTTTGGTTTCCGGCATAGCTACGGGGTCATGAGCCACAACTTGGGCGCCACGCTTAACCAACTCTTGAATAATGACGCGGCTAGGCGCTTCACGCATATCGTCTGTATTGGGCTTAAATGCCAATCCCCACATGGCAAACTTCTTACCCGATAGATCCCTGCCAAAACGTTTTTCGATCTTTTCTACCAGGATGTATTTTTGAGCTTCATTAACCGCCTCTACAGCATCAAGTATCTTGAGATCACGACCATACTCAATCGCAGTCTTAGATAGAGCTGAAACGTCTTTTGGAAAGCAAGAGCCGCCATATCCAGTACCAGAGTACAAAAAGCCATAACCAATGCGGGAGTCTGAACCAATACCTTGGCGAACCGCTTCAATATCAGCGCCAACTAGGTCAGCCAGATTAGCCAACTCGTTCATAAAAGAGATGCGGGTAGCCAACATCGCATTGGCTGCGTATTTAGTGAGCTCAGCGCTTTTGACATCCATGTAATAGGTACGCTCATGATGGCGATTAAATGGGGCATAGAGTTTACGCATTTGCTCTTTAGCACGCAGACCTGCTGGGGTATTTTGTGTGCCGATCACGATGCGATCTGGGCGCATAAAGTCTTCTACTGCAGCACCTTCTTTGAGGAACTCGGGGTTGGAGACCACAGAACATAGTTCTGGTGAGAGACCTCTCTTTTGGAGTTCTTCGGTAATAGCGGCCCCAACCTTATCAGCAGTACCTACTGGCACAGTCGATTTATCCACGATCACCTTAGGGGTGATCATATGACGGCCAATGTTGCGAGCTGCTGCTACAACGTATTGCAGATCGGCCGAGCCATCTTCATCTGGAGGAGTGCCAACGGCAATAAATTGAATATCGCCATGCGCTACAGAAGCAGCAATATCAGTAGAGAACTGCAAGCGGCCGGCAGCGCGATTGCGCTCAATCATTTCTTTTAAACCTGGCTCATATATGGGTATGCCACCAGAATTGAGAATCTCAATCTTCTTAGGATCTACATCAACGCAAAAGACACTATTACCCTGCTCTGCTAAGCAAGCACCGGTAACAAGACCAACGTAACCGCTGCCGATGATGGTGACTTTCAAGATAGCTCCAAATGATTTGTATTAGATTAGCAAGGACAACTCGGATTACATTGAAGGGCCGCTAGGAACAGCTCCCTCGCTGCGTCTCGGGGAATAGGCCTCCCAATGGTTGCAACCCGGACATTGCCAGTAGAAACGTCTCGCTCGGAAACCGCAGTTACCGCAGGTATAACGCGCCAGACTCGTAGTTCTTTGTTTTAGCAAACTCAGGGTGGCCTGTAAATCCGATACTCGCTCTGGGGTGCCGTTACTTTCCGCTAAAGTCAAACGGGTCTCAGCCAACTTGGAGAGTGCACTCAAGCTTGGTGAATGCTGCATCGCCTCAACTAGCATCACTTCAGCAGCTTGTGCCCCACGAATTTGCGTCATATGCTTTTGCACAATGTCGAGCAACTCACCAGAAGCTTGAGTTTTTAATAGCCCACAAAGCGCGCTTAAGCCTTCATCTGCTTTATTTAACGCAGCGTGAGCCGCCATCCAGCGATCTGCAAGCAAATGCATATAGGCAGGGTGTGTTTTAGCAATCACAGCCCACACCTCGATTGCCTGGGCTGGACGATCCATAGCAATTAAATAGTCACCCTGCAAAATCAGTGCACGCGCATGATGGGGCACTGCTTGCAGAGCCAATTGAACCGATTGTTCGACCTCTGGCAAATCCTTACGACGCAATGCTTCTTGACCAATCTCACAATGAAACTGTGCAATCTCCGTGTGATGGGATTTTCCTTGCAAACCCTCAAGCTCACTAGCCGCAATGATGGCTTTTTTCCAATCCCGCTCAATCTGATACATCTCGAGCAGACTCTCTTTTGCAGGCGCCGCAAACTTGCCTTCACCTACCCGATTTAATGAGGCTTCGGCGCGGTCCAATAAGCCGGCACGTAAAAAGTCGCGGCCCAATTCATAAGCTGCATGATCTCGATCGCGCGGCTTTAAGTCATCACGATTAGCTAAATGCTGGTGAACTCGAATTGCACGCTCAGTTTCACCACGACGACGGAATAAATTACCCAAGGCAAAATGAAGTTCAATCGTTTCAGGATCGAGCTGAGCAATCTTGACCAAGGTTTCAATCGCCTGATCTGGCTGCTCATTTAATAAAAGGCTTAAGCCTTTAAAAGTTGAGCGTTGCTGACGCATACGCTCACGCTCATCCATCCGATTCTCAAGACGTAAATCCCAACGCGAAGCCAGCCAACCAATACCAAACATGACTGGTAATAACAGTAGCCAAGAGGTTGCGATCTGAATCATGCTGTGCAGAACTTAAATAAAAAAATGGTCCGAATGGACCACTGGATATGCACTATGTTACTAGGCACCAGAACCCTCTTTAGGGCTCACTTGCTTCAGAGACTTGTAGTCAACGCGCTCACGTAATTCTTTGCCAGGCTTGAAATGGGGGACCCGTTTTTCTGGGATCAATACTTTCTCACCAGATTTTGGGTTGCGACCAGCGCGCGCAGGGCGATGATGCAAAACAAAGCTACCCACACCGCGCAACTCGATGCGCTTGCCTTCGGCTAAAGCATGAGTCATGGTGTCTAGCAATGTTTTTACTGCAAGCTCCACATCACGAGGTAATAGCTGGGGAAACTGTTCCGCCAAGCTCTCCACGAGTTCGGAGCGAGTAATTGCTTGTTGCTCTTGATCTGACATGATCTATCAA
>NZ_NCJB01000395.1:0-1912 GCF_002282275.1 Polynucleobacter sp. 39-46-10
GCAGGTACGTGAACAAAAATAATGCGGTAACCCTGACCTTGAACAGCGTCTACCGGTGCCACAAAAAAACTGACCCACAATCCAGCAAGACCAAAAATGACTGTTAACGCCCAAAACCAAGGGATCATTTTTCCAGCAAGCGGATAAAAGGTACTCGGGCTCGAGAATTTGAACCAGTTAATAATGCGACTAGAGGATGGATTATTTACATTACTCATTCGATAGCAATCTTTACTGCAATAGCACTGACCCAAGGTATAAATGCTAATGCCAAAATCAATAAGGCGCCCAATAGGGAGAAATGCCCCGTAATATCGAGCCCTACGCTGCTGGCGTACACAGCACCAGCACCAAAAATCAATACGGGAATATACAGCGGCAAAATCAGCAGGCTCATTAAAACACTGCCGCCCCTTACCCCTAGAGTTAAAGCCGCTCCAATCGAACCCACTAAAGATAAAACCGGCGTTCCCAACAATAAAGATGCCATTAAGACCTGCAAAGACTGAGCATCTAAATCAAACTGAATACCAATCACAGGCGCCAGCAAGACTAAAGGCAGTCCACATACCAACCAATGGGCAAGCACTTTGCCAAACACCGACACTGTAAAGGAATTCGGAGATAAGACCAATTGCTCTAAAGTGCCATCGGCATAATCTGCTGCGAACATCCGCTGCAAGCCAAGCAATGTGGAAAGCAAGGCAGCAACCCAAATAACGCCGGGTGCAATTTTTCTTAGTAAAGCAGTATCGGCACCGATTCCTAATGGGAAGAGGCTAGTCACTATGACAAAGAAAAATAACGCCGTTAAGACCTCGCTCTTGCGACGCATCACCAGCAATAGATCACGATGAACGATGGCTACAAAGGCATTCATAAATCCAACACTCGCAGATTCGGAATAGATAAGGGTTGATGACTTGTCAGGACTACCAAACCGTTACCCTCAAGATGCTCTGCTATCAAGCCTAGCAACTCTTGGGTCGCATGAGTATCTAGAGCATTAAAAGGTTCATCCAAAATCCAGACTTGTGCCCGTCGCGTCACCATGCGAGCCATCAAGACACGCTTTTTTTGACCTGCAGACAAGCAATTGACAGGCAGATCTTCGCGCCCTTTCAGGCCAAATCGCCACAGGGAGGTAAAAGCATCTTGATCTGAGAGCAAGATGTCATCAATCGCTGCAAACATGCGCAAATTTTCAAGGGCGCTGAGATCTTCTTTCAAGGCATCGCGATGACCTAAAAATAAGAGCTTGCCGTGATACTCCGATGCCGTTTCTTTAATGGAATTGCCATTCCATAAGATGTCACCAGACTCTGGGGAAGCCAAGCCGGTCAGTAAACGTAAAAGACTTGTCTTACCAACCCCATTCTCACCCCGAATATGGAGACACTGACCGGCAAGGACCTGTAAATTCAATTTTGAAAACAGCGTCCGCTCACCTCGCACGCAAGTAATCTCCCGAGCCTCAAGAGCTGCATTTGGAGATACTGGGAAGGAAGAATAAGTGGCTGTCATCGGATGAAATGGCTTGAATAAAACCACCTCAGGCATTGTCCAAGAGCCACTAGGGGGCTGTCAAACAACCTAAAACAGTCATCAGAGAATAAATCTCTTTCAATTCAATCGCTTAGCCAATTATAGAGGCTATTCAAGCAGAATGATCTGAGCGAAACACCTGGGTTTGTCTATGGCCAGCGTCTTATTTCCAAAAAATAGCCAGTTTTTGGAGTCCGGAACCCTGAATCAGCACAGACTTTTTCTGAATGCTTCCTTGGTAGGAGGCCTCAATCTGATATTGACCTGCAGTCAAATTAATCAAGATATAGGGTCCATCGGCCTGCGCATCAAAAATCACTTGATTCATAGTATTCAAAATTTTGATCTTTGCACCAAAAATCCAAAC
>NZ_NCJB01000396.1:0-1911 GCF_002282275.1 Polynucleobacter sp. 39-46-10
GGCTTTATTGCCCTAGGTCCTGTTGTATTCGATCTTGCAATTTTACAAACACTCTCTGTGATGCAAGATAGCGTCCTAGCATCAATCCCGTTTTTCCTTTTCATGGGATTCTTACTAGAGCAGTCCGGCATTATGGAGCGCTTATTTGGCGCCATTCAGCAATTGTTTGCTGGCGTTCGGGGCTCACTCTATCTCGCCGTGATTGTGACAGCCACTATTTTTGCCGCCGCAACCGGAATAGTAGGGTCGTCAGTTGTCTTACTCGGCGTTATGGCTGCTCCATCCATGATTAAAAGTGGTTACGACGTACGGATGTCTGCAGGAGCCATTACTGCTGGCGGCACATTGGGCATCTTGATACCACCATCAGTGATGTTGATCGTCATGGGGCCGGTGGTTGGGATACCTGCAACAGATTTATTTGCCGCTGCAGTCTTGCCAGGTCTGCTTTTAGCATTCCTCTTTGCTTCCTGGTGCATGATTCGCTGCTGGATCAACCCAGCCTTAGGGCCAGCTCTACCTGTAGAGATGCGAGCAAAATCACTTAAGCCTGTTTTAATGGATTTAATGATTGGTATTGCACCCGTGATTGTGGTTTTATTTGCCACCCTAGGCGTAATACTAGCTGGAATTGCAACGCCAACCGATGCAGGTGCAGTGGGTTGTGTAGCAACCTTCTTGCTCACTACCATGTCTGGGCGCATGACCTTCGCTAAAATCAAAAACTGCGTCATGCAAACCTTGCGTGTCTCCAGCATGATTTTGCTTTTGGTGACTACTTCAAACCTATTTGGGGCTGTATTCTCAAGACTGGGTAGTGCAGATTTTATTGCCAGCTTTCTGACCTCCCTACCATTACCACCGATGGCGATGTTGATCTTGATCTTGTTATTGATTTTCTTACTAGGATGGCCGCTAGAGTGGGTACCTATCGTATTAATTGTCGTGCCTATCTTTCTACCCATCATTAAAGCGGCCGGTATTGATTTAATTTGGTTCAGCACTTTAGTAGCAGTAACACTTCAGACAGCCTGGCTCTCACCACCAGTAGCTCTATCGGCCTACTTCCTTAAAGGGGTCGCGCCATCTTGGAAGATCACGGATATCTATGCTGGTATGTCCCAATTTATGGTGCTGCAAATTATTGCAGTAGTCTTATTATTACTCTTCCCCCAGTTGGCTACGTGGCTGCCATCGGTCAATTGACTTTGAAATAGACGCTGAACCTAACTTATCAAATCAATCTATTACTACTTTTAAGTAAATTATGAATAATCCTGTCATTATTACCGTAGCTATTACCGGAGCAATCCCAAGAAAAAAGGATTGCCCCGGCCTTCCAGTAACTGTTTCAGAGCAAATTGAAGCAACACAAAAGTCATATGAGGCAGGAGCTGCCCTTGTGCATCTACATGTTCGCAAGCCTGACGAGAGCCCTAGCTCAGATCCCGATCAATTTGCAAAGGTTCAGGAAGGGATTAAAAAATACTGTCCCGATATGATCATTCAATTTTCTACTGGCGGCAGAGGTCAAGATCAGGCTTTGCGGGGCGCAATGCTATTTCATCGCCCTGATATGGCATCTCTTGCAACCGGATCCGTTAACTTTCCAAATGGTATATATGAGAATCCGCCTGATTTTGTGGATGGTTTAGCCGGCGAGATGTTGAAATATGAAATAAAACCTGAAATTGAAATATTTGATATGGCGATGCTTTACAGTGCAGCCAATCTAATTAAAAGAGGGTTGCTTAAAGCGCCAGCTCATGTCCAATTTGTGATGGGGGTGCCTAATGCCATGCCAGCTAAGCGGAGTATTTTGGAGTTTTTAGTCAGCGAACTCAAAGAAATCATGCCAGATGCAACATGGACCGCTGCTGGTATTGCTCGCTATCAACTGCCCGTCAATGA
>NZ_NCJB01000052.1:0-13569 GCF_002282275.1 Polynucleobacter sp. 39-46-10
TGGGGTGAAGGTGTGAGCGGGGCCTTGGTGACCATCAAACTTCCCAGCTATGATGCGCGCTTGCCCTGCACCATTCTGTAAATCAAGCACAGGAATCTGTTTATCCACAATGGCTTGATAAGCTGGCTTAGTCATTTTGAGTTTTGCTGGCAAATTCACCCAGAGCTGCACCATTTCCAAAGTGCCGCCGCTTCTAGCAAAACTTTCTGAGTGAAACTCTTCATGCAAGATGCCAGACCCAGCAGTCATCCACTGCACATCACCAGGGCCAATTACACCGCCTTGGCCCGTTGAATCTTTATGTGCCACCTCACCTTCATAAACAATGGTGACCGTTTCAAAGCCGCGATGTGGGTGTGAGCCCACACCCTTGCGCTCAGTTGTGGAGGGGAACTCAGCTGGGCCCGCATAGTCCAGCATCAAGAATGGGCTCATTTGCTTGCCCAGGTCTTGATAGAAAAACAAGGTGCGCACAGGAAAACCATCGCCTACCCAGTGACCCCGATCATTGCCTTGTATGCCAATCAGTTTTTTCATCATTCTCTCAGGAGCATCCATTACTGCGTACAAATATTTGTACTGAATTGAGACTACTCGACCGTAACGCTCTTTGCGAGATTGCGGGGCTTATCAACATCAGTGCCGAGAGAACAAGCCGTGTGATACGCCAAGAGTTGAAGCGGGACTACATGCAAGATTGGAGATAAATTGCCGTAATGCTCGGGCAAACGAATCACGTTGATACCCTCGCTACTGGTGATATCAGTATCTTGGTCAGCAAAGACATAAAGCTTTCCACCACGGGCTTTGACTTCTTGCATATTGGATTTGAGCTTTTCCAATAAGTCATCCTTTGGAGCCACTGTAACCACTGGCATCTTTTCAGTTACCAAGGCCAGCGGGCCATGCTTTAACTCACCAGCTGGATAGGCCTCAGCATGAATATAAGAAATCTCTTTTAACTTGAGCGCACCTTCAAGGGCAATCGGATAATGCATGCCGCGCCCGAGAAATAATGCGTTTTCACATTTAGCAAACGCAGAACTCCAAGCCATGATCTGCGGCTCAAGCGCTAATACTGCATGCAAAGCTTTTGGTAAATGACGCATGTCGCGCAAGAGCTCTTTTTCTTGCTCAGGGCTGACCTTACCTGCACGCTTGGCCAATGAAACAGCCAGCAGATAGAGTGCAACTAGCTGCGTTGTAAAGGCTTTAGTGGAAGCCACGCCAATCTCGGTACCAGCCTTGGTCAAGAAATTCCAATTTGTTTCGCGAACCATGGCGCTACTAGCTACATTGCAAATCGCCAGCGTGTATTGATGGCCAAGGGACTGCGCATGACGCAAGGCTGCCAAAGTATCTGCAGTCTCACCAGACTGAGAGACCACCACAATTAATGTATTCGGATTAGGAACGGTTGTGCGATAACGATATTCACTAGCAATCTCAACTTGCGTCGGAATGCCAGCCAAATCCTCTAACCAATATTTAGCAACACAAGCAGAGTAGTAACTAGTGCCGCAAGCCAAGATCAAAATTTGATCAAACTTTTTCCATTGCTCGGGATCTGCACTAAAGAGCTCTGGACCAAAACTAGCGATGTTGGCTAACGTGTCACCAATTGCTCTTGGTTGCTCAAAAATCTCTTTTTGCATGTAATGCTGATAAGGTCCCAGATCCACAGAGTCAGCCTGGGCTGGCATTTGCTTTTGCTCACGCTGTGTAGTCTTACCTAATTGATCAATGATCTCAACACTCTCTGCCCCAAGAACAGCAACATCACCCTCTTCTAAATACATCATTGAATGTGCGCGACCTGCTAAAGCCAAGGCATCAGAAGCAAGGAAGTTTTCATTCTCGCCGAGTGCAACCACCAATGGAGAGCCCACACGTGCACCCACCAAAATATCTGGACGATCTTGCGCGATCACACCAATTGCATAAGCACCATGTAGCCGCGGTAACACAGAGCGCACCGAAGCAACCAGATCTGCCTGCTTACTTGCCACATAAGCTTGATGAATTAAATGCGCAATCACTTCAGTATCTGTTTCCGAAGTAAATACATAGCCCACAGACTTCAATTCAGTACGTAGTGATTCGTAGTTTTCAATAATACCGTTATGAACAACAGCAATTAATCCACCAGAAATATGGGGATGTGCATTTTGTGTGTCAGGTTTACCGTGGGTTGCCCAGCGAGTATGTGCAATACCTAGGGTGCCATGAAAATCCTTGCCCTGCTCTGCTAGCTCAGAAACACGAGCAGTAGTGCGAGCACGCTCAATGGGGTGTTTAGCATCATTGCTATTAATTACTGCAAAACCACAAGAATCGTAACCGCGGTATTCAAGACGACGCAAACCTTCAATTAAAACTTCGACAATATTTTTACGCGATACTGCGCCAACAATTCCGCACATTATTTTTTAGCTTTCACGGATTTTTTGGTGGCTACTTTTTTTACAGCAGCCTTCTTGATTGCCGACTTTTTCTCTTGCGGCTTTTTATCTTGCTTTACTGGGCGTTGCCACTGCAATGAAATTTGCTTGGCTCGTGACACGGTAAGTTGATTTGGCGGCGCATCTTTAGTCAGGGTTGTGCCCGCACCGAGTGTGGCACCACGGCCAACGCGCACTGGGGCCACCAACTGTGTATCCGAACCAATGAAAACATCATCTTCAATGATGGTTTGATGTTTATTGACGCCATCGTAGTTACAGGTAATCGTACCGGCACCGATATTGACTCTAGAGCCTACGATCGAATCACCCACGTAGGCCAAGTGATTGGCTTTGCTATTGGCGGCAATCTTGCTGTTCTTCACTTCGACGAAGTTGCCAATATGTACATCATTGGACAGATCTGCACCGGGACGCAAACGAGCATAAGGCCCAATCAGCGAGCTTGCGCCAACTTGAGCTCCATCGATATGGCTATATGGATGGATTGTGACATCCTTGCCAATCACGCTATTGCGAATAATGCAGTACGGGCCTACTTTTGTGCCAGCAGCTAAAGTCACGCAACCTTCAAATAAACAGCCAACATCAATGAAGACGTCCGTGCCACACTCGAGTGTTCCTCGAATATCGATACGCGCTGGATCAGCCAAAGAAACACCAGCATCCATTAAAACGTTTGCTTGATTAAGCTGATGTACTCGCTCTAAAGCAGCTAACTGATCACGACTATTAACGCCAACAGTTTCATACTCAGCATCAGCTTGCGCAGTACGAATGGGAACTCCATCCTTAACTGCCATCGCAATGACGTCAGTTAAATAGTACTCACCCTGGGCATTACTGGCTCGCAATGCCTTCAACCACTTCTTCAGTGAATTGGTTGGCAGAACCATAATGCCGGTATTAATTTCTTGAATGCGCTTTTGCTCTGGTGATGCATCTTTTTCTTCAACAATCGCTTTTACCGAACCATCGATATCTCGCACGATACGGCCATAGCCCGTTGGTTTATTGAGGTTTTGAGTTAGCAACGCTAATGCAGAATCTTGACCACGCACGCCATCAGCCAATTTGACTAATTTAGAGAGCGTCTTTTTACTTGTAAGTGGCACATCGCCATACAGAACCAAAGTAGGTGCATCTACATCCAGTTTGGGCAATGCTTGTAATAGAGCGTGGCCTGTTCCTTTTTGCTCAGCCTGCAATGCAGTAGCAACTTTGCCAAAGCGAGAATCTTGCACGCTAGCTGTTTGAAGAAACTCTTTAACATCGGCTGCACCATGCCCAACAACAACGATGGGGCCAGTTTTAGTGTTTTTACCCTGTAAATCCAAGGCTGTATTGAGAACGTGCTGGAGAAGGGGTTTCCCGGCCAAGGTTTGAAGAACCTTGGGTAATGCGGACTTCATCCGCTTTCCCTGCCCAGCAGCCAAAATAACGATGTTCATAAAGAGGGATTATAAGACCCCTGAATCAACGTTCCGCAGGCTATTTCATCGATTTCTGTCTCATCAATCGCTTTATCGCCAGCAGATCTTGCAGCAATACCCGACAACTCAGTAGAAATCTCAAGATTCTTAAAATCAAAGGCCTCACCATCCATTAAATGGGACGGAACAATGTGATGCATTGAGCGAAAGAGATTCTCGACGCGCCCTGGGTGCTTTTTCTCCCACTCGCGCAACATCTCTTTCATAGCACCGCGCTGGAGATTGGGCTGACTGCCACACAGATTGCACGGAATAATCGGGAAGTTCATATCCACCGCATAACGTTCAAGTAGCTTTTCAGGAACGTAGGCGAGAGGACGAATGACAATATGTTTACCATCATCAGATCGCAGCTTTGGTGGCATGCCTTTGAGTTTGCCAGCAAAGAACATATTAAGCATTAATGTTTCTAGGATGTCATCACGGTGATGACCTAAGGCAATCTTGGTAGCACCGAGCTCATCTGCTACGCGATACAAAATCCCACGACGCAAACGAGAGCAAAGACCACAAGTCGTTTTGCCTTCTGGAACTACACGCTTGACGATGCTATAGGTATCTTGATTTTCAATGTGGTACTGAACGCCCAAAGCCTTTAAATAATTTGGCAAGATCTCCGCTGGAAATCCTGGCTGCTTTTGATCTAAATTGACAGCAACGATCTCAAAATCAATTGGGGCACGCTCCCGTAGCTTCAATAGAATGTCGAGCATGGCATAACTATCTTTGCCGCCCGACAAGCACACCATGACTTTGTCGCCATCCTCAATCATGCCAAAGTCACCAATAGCTTGGCCAACTAAACGACAGAGCTTTTTCTCAAGCTTGTTTTCTTCGAAGACGACTTTACGGATATCACTCATAGCGACTAAATTTTTCTGGATCTTCTTTAAGCTTGCTTCATCCGAAATACTTCAACACCAACAGAGTGACAGTCTGGATATACATCAGGCTTAGCTGTACTAACACGAGCAGCAATCACCTTCGGATGCAAGAGCATAGCAGCCACGATGTCATCGCAGAAGGTTTCTTGCAAATGGATATGTCCTTGGGAAGACCGTGCCTTAATGGTCTCACGCATAAAGTCATAATCAACCACTTCTTCCAATAGATCCTTGGATGGCGTATTCATATTCAGCGGGATATAAAGATCTACATTCAGAATAACGCGCTGCTCAGCCTTTTTCTCAAAGTCATGAACGCCAATATTGATATAGATTTCATAGTCACGTAGAAATAAGCGGCGGCAATCCGCAAGTGCTGGATGAGAAAGAATGGCATGCATATTTTTATGAACTCTTTTTGAATTTTTCTTCTGTATTAAATTCTTAATTGGTTTTAAACATCACATCGCGTGATGATGGTAATAGATGCTGCCCACCATCGACATATAAAGTAGTTCCTGTGATCGCATTTGAGTTAGCTAAAAATACAGCGGCTTTTGCAATGTCACTAGGTGTGGATGACTTACCTAATGGCGTCATCTGATGTGCCTTGGTAAAACCAGACTCAGTTTGATCGCCTGAGGTCAATGTAATCCCAGGGGCTAAACCAATCACCCTTAAGTGAGGAGCAAAATCTACCGCCAGCACCTCAACGGAAGTAAGGAGTGCTGCCTTAGATAATGTGTAAGACAAGTAATCTGGATTGAGATTAATTAATTTTTGATCGAGCAACTGAATCACCGATGGGATTGATAAATTGCTCTCGCTTGCATTCTTCGTCTGACGCTTGTGATATTCAAACATCAGCTGAGATAGCAAAATAGGTGCGGCTAAATTGACTTGCATGTGGTCTTGCAAACTTTTACCACTCAGCGGAGTATCCGAATTGGCGCGATCATATTCAAAGATTGAGGCGCTATTCACGAGGCACTCAAGGCTTTGAAACTCAGCAACAACTGCGGCAAATAGAGAATGGATTTCTGCTTCGCTGGCGAGATCAGCTTTAAATGCGACAGCTTTACGCCCAAGCTTCTGAATTTCAGCCACAGTTGCTGTAGCATCAGATTCCGAACGGCCATAATGAATTGCGATATCCCAGCCCTGACGAGCAAATTCCAAGGCAATTTCCCGACCAAGGCGCTTAGCTGCACCGGTCACTAAAACCGCTTTATTTTGCTGAGGTGATGGGTTTGAACTCAAGTTCACTTAAATTCTCTTAGACTAAGGAGCTATGGATATTACCTTGACCAGCCTTGAAACGGCTCATACAGAGCATCTGAGCCAAAAAATAATGGCTGAAATCGCTTCCAAAGGCGGCTGGATGCCCTTTTCAAGGTATATGGAAATGGCTTTATATGAGCCAGGCATGGGTTATTACAGCGCTGGAGCCCACAAATTGGGCGCTGGCGGTGATTTCACGACAGCCCCAGAGCTGTCCCCCTTATTTGGCGCGGCTATTGTAGAAACCCTTTTGCCCATTCTAGAAGGGCTGAAGGCTCAGGGGCTCCCTACCCAAATTCTGGAGTTTGGCGCTGGCACTGGTAAGTTAGCTGAATCTATTCTCAGCCGACTGCACGATCTCGGTTTCTCACTTGATCGCTACGACATTATTGAGATCTCACCCGACCTAGCCCAAAGGCAAGAAGAGCGCCTCAAGCAAGTTGTAGAGAAACTGGCCCTATCTACTCAATCCAATTGGTTAAGTTCTTTACCTAACAACTTCAAGGGCATCATTCTGGCCAATGAAGTCATTGATGCTATTCCGTGTGATGCCATCATTTTTCAAAATGGCTTTTGGTATCAACAAGGGGTCGCTGTAATTGATGGCAAGCTTACTTGGTCAGTAGGGCAACCCGTTGAGCAGTCACTACTTCCAGATGCATTGCTGAATGGAAACTTTTCTGAGGGATACCTTACAGAGCTACATCCGCCAGCTAATGCTTGGATGCGCCAAGTAGCCAATCATCTTGATACCGGCCTCTTCCTCACTTTTGATTATGGATTTCCAGAGAGCGAGTACTACCATGCACAACGCCTCGAGGGCACACTCATGGCGCATCATCGACATCATGCCATTCAAGATCCATTTCATCTTCCAGGGCTTTGTGATTTAACAACGCATGTGGAATGGTCTCAGATCGCACGTAGTGCGCTAGAAGAAAAAGTTGATGATGTCTATCTCAGTAATCAGGCATCTTATTTACTAGATGCCGGCATTGGCGATATTGCATTGGAGATTGGCGATCCTAGCAAGCCAGAAACTTTCTTACCGATTTCGAATTCTTTGCAGAAACTATTATCTGAAGCGGAGATGGGGGAGCTCTTTAAAGTCTTTGCTTTCTCAAAGAAGCTATCTGAGATATTGCCAGATCATGTCTTAGAGGACTTGCCAGGCCTTCGAGGTAGAAACCGGCTGTAAGCTTTTAGTTGTTTATGGCTGCAGTAATTGCCAAGAGTCTCGCAGTATCAACCGCACTACGAATTCTTTCACCATTGGTCCTCTGGTCTGCAGGAACACCTTCAATAATTTCCGCCGTGTTGAGCGATTGAGCATTTTGCATTGCTGAAATTAAAGTGCCGACATTTAAACCAATGCGTTTAGCTAAATCGAGCAATGCGTATCCACGATCAGGCTTACGCCAAACATCTGCGCGATTGAACCAAGTTAATATAACGGCGGATTGATATACGCCGCCGAGGTCACCAACTGTTTTCTCAATCAGTAGATTGAGCTCACTAAATATTTCACTGAAGTCACGCAACTCATTTGGCATCTTGACGCACTCAGACCATGAACGAATTTCACAAGCAGGTAGATGCATGAGGGTGACAGCACAGCGGTCTTCTAGTTGATTTGTGGCATGCAGATATGCAATGAGCTGCTCACGATAATCTTCTTTAGCCAAATGAGATGTCAGCGTTGATGGTAGTAATACCTTAGCTGCGCCAGCATCTAGCAAAACTTGGAACATGCGCATTGGCTTGTTGGCAGTCAACCCTCTAGCCAACTCTTGCCAAATTCTTTCAGCCGAGAGTGCTGATAATTCATTGGAATGAACAATCGCCTGCAAGGCGGCCATGGTTTCTGGCGCTACTATGAATTCAGGGAAACGCGCTGCAAAACGAGCGATACGCAAAAGACGTAAAGGGTCTTCGGAAAACGCATCGGACACATGGCGAAGCACCTTAGCTGCTAAATCTTGCTGGCCGTTGTAGGGATCCAAAATAGGGCCCACCCATTTACCATCCGCGTCGACCTCTTGTGCCATTGCATTAATAGTCAAATCTCGACGCTCTAGGTCCTGCTCTAGCGTGACCGTCGGGTCAGCATAAAACATAAAGCCTTTATAACCCTTCCCCGTTTTCCGCTCTGTACGCGCTAATGCATATTCAGCCTGCGTCTCTGGATGCAAGAACACTGGAAAATCTTTACCCACCGGACGAAAGCCCTGAGCAATCATCTCTTCTACGCTAGAGCCAACTACAACATAATCAATGTCGTGTATAGGCAAGCCCATCAGGGTATCCCGAATAGCGCCACCGACCGCATAAATCTTCATCGACTTATTTCATGCCTTCTAATGTACGACGGCTGATGCTAAAGATCTTAGTCAATGCGTCTACTCCATTGAGCGGGAGGATATTAGGCAACTGCATGGATGCAATATTGTCACGCGACATTAAGGTTGGGACAGGCAGAAACTCAAAAGCTAAAGCTTGAAGATGCCCAACAAAATCAGGAACAGGAATAATGGCACATTTTGTGTTGACCTTACGCGCAGCAAATTCCACAATCTCTTTCATGGTGTAAACAGTAGGCCCCACCAAATCATAAGATTGATGAATAGTAGATGGCATTTTTAGTGACTTGGTAAATGCACTAGCCACATCATCCACGCTCACCGGCTGAAACTGTGCCCCAGAGTTTGCTAAGGGCATGGCTGGAAATAACTTTGTCAACTTAGCAAACAAATTAATGAACTGATCTTGGGCACCAAAAATGACTGAAGGTCTAAAAATAGTCCAGTCAAGATTGCTAGCCTTTACAGCGGCCTCGCCATCACCTTTACTACGCTGATACATTGATGGGCCATTTGAGTCTGCACCCAATGCGCTCATATGTAGATAACGTTTTAGGCCGTGCAACTGCATAGCAGTGATAATATTTTTGGGAAGCTCTACATGCGCAGCTTCAAATACTTTTCCATAAGGCTGTGCAGGCTTGTCATGCAGTACGCCCACTAAATTAATGACTGCACCACCAGGCTTGATTCGTGAGCAAAACTCTTGCAAAACATCAAACTCATGCACATCAGCATCTTCTAGATGCACTTTTGGCAGCATGCGCAATTCACGTGCAGATGCTAAGTGTCTAGTCGGCAATAAAACAGAATAGCCCTCAGATTGCAACTGAGCAGCCAAAACTCTACCGACAAAACCGTTACCGCCAATTAGCAGAATGTCATATTTCATAAAACTCCTATGCAGTTGAAATACTAAGGTAGCTCTGATGCGTTTGCTGCTTTAGGAGCAATTACCCCTAAACGCTGTTTTAAAGACTGTGTCTGACCGTGCATCACTGATGAATAATACGTTGCGTTCGCCAAAACGTTTTTTACATAGGTGCGCGTCTCATTAAATGGAATCGTTTCTGCAAAGATCGCGCCCTCAGTCGGGCTAGTGAGTTTTTCCCGCCAAGTTTTAGATCGTGATGGTCCAGCGTTATAGGCGGCAGATGCGAGAACCCAAGATCCATCTAAATCTACCAAGACCATATTCAAATAATTACTGCCCAAAGTTAAATTAGTATTAGTGTCTGCCAACTTGTCATTGGTATACGAAGTCATACCAATTTTCTTGGCAACATACTTCGCTGTATTTGGCATCACCTGCATTAATCCTGAGGCACCAACTGATGATGAGGCATTCATGATGAAGCGTGACTCTTGGCGAATCAAGCCATATGCCCACGCCAAGTTCAAATCAATTTGTTTGGCAATTGGTGATAGCTCATCGCGATAAGGGGTTGGGTAGCGTAAGCTAAAGTCATGCTCTTGCTTGGTACGATCAGCCGTATTCACAACGCGGTCGTACAAACCAATCCGCTTAGCGTATTCAGCGGCTGCAAGTAACTGCTTATCACTCATATTACGCAACTCCCAATTCCAGTCGCGATTACCTTCAAAGCGCAAATTCATGGCATAGAAGCGCTCACCCCTAATGAAGCCTTTGCGCTGAGACATGGCTTCGATTTCTGCATCACTCACTTTGGTTCTTGCAGGCGCATGATTTGATTTACCCAAGTCTTCGCGAGCAAGCTGTCCATAAAAGTTGTACTGGTCAGCAATGAGTTCAAGGTTCTCCCGTGCTTTTTCATTTTGGCCATCAACTTTTAATGCACGTGCATACCAATAAGTCCAAGCGGGATCTCTACTACGAACGACAGGATTCATGCCTTCAATTGCGTTCTTTACCAGTACCCAGTCTTTGGCGCGTAGACCTGCCCGCACTTTCCACTCTTGCCCTTCAGTTGAAAGAAGATCGTTATAGCCCAGTTCTTGTTGAAAATGATATGCATCATCCGCATTGGGATCTAATTTCTTTGCAAGGAACTGACCAATTACGCCCCAAGCTACGGCCTGGTTTTCTTTGCTATAGCGCGATGCATTTTGAGAAAAATCTCTAAATGCTTTTGCAGGGTCTGCTTTGGCTACCTTCACAATATCAGCAATCGGATCTTCACCACCCAGGCGACGTGACATGGTGTCAAAACCCATTTCACTAGCAGCACGGCCAATTGCCTTAGCCTCACTCGGCGTCATTCCCCCAGTAACAACTAGGGCGGGTACCAATTCTTGGCAAGCCTGACCAAAATTACGTGGATCTAATAGTATTGCGCGGGCATCGATTGCAACTTTAGTTGGGTTCTCCCCCTGCGCCAATTTTGACTGCAGTGCATAGCACTTCACTTGCGTGTCGTCATCCAAAACAAACTTAGGATATTCAGCATCAAAACTTGACCAATCTTTTCGCTTACCCAAAACGAGTAGCCAATCATTACGCATCCGATCAGCCAGAGCAGTACCTTGATATTGATTTAGAAAAGCCACTACCTGTGAGTCCGCATTACTATCGGCTCGCGCCACACCAGCACTATCAAATAGCTGAGGTTTGATACGGAAATAGCTTACATAGTCTTCATATGGGTAATTGGAGAGGCTAGCAGCTAAGGTTTGCGCACGGACCGCATCATTTCTTTTGGCCGCTTCACGCAACTCAATAAAGGTGCGATCACCCTCAGTAACTTCAAAGGCTGAAATTCTGCTCACTTTAGCGGGAACGGTTTTCTTCACCTTCTCAGCAAAAATACTGGGCGAACTGCTCAATAGAGCCAGAAATAGAATTCCGCCCAAAGCTCTTTGCCCAGAACTAAAAACATCAAACCTCTTTTTCACCGTCTAGCCTTATCGATTTACTATATCTCTCAATTTTCGCCTGATAATGGTCGATATGCACGGCAATTCTCCAAAATCGCTACGGCAGGACTTACTTGCCCAAAGGAAACAGTTTGCGGCTAGCGCAAGCTATCCCATGGCACGAGAAGCTATTTTGACCGGCTTAGCTGGTTTTCTGGCCGACCATGACACTCAAGTTCAATCTATTGCCTTGTATTGCCCCATACAAGATGAACTGGATCTTCGGCCGACTCTATTAGCTTGGGCCGAGGGCAATAAAGCTAGAACGCTAGCACTCCCTTTTGCGCGCCCCGATAAACATTTAGATTTTTATGCCTGGCAAGCGGGTGACTTACTAATTCCAAGTCGCCACGGCGTGCCGGAGCCAGATCCGAATAACCCTCGTAGACTTCTAGTCACTCCAGACTGCATCTTGATTCCCTGTGTAGGCTGGTCAGAATCCTGTGTGGGTAATAAAACGCGTTATTGGCGACTTGGGTATGGGGGTGGATACTTTGACCGCACCTTAGCCCAACTACGTAAAGCTAAACCAAGCCTACTGTGCGTAGGCATTGGCTTTGATTGGCAAAAATTAGATGATGCTCAATGGCAGGCTCAAACACATGATGAGCCTTTGGATGCCATGCTGACTGAGTCAGGCTTATTAATTACTTATTGAGACTGAGATTGTCTGCAATCGCCAAAACAGCATCTGCTTGATTCAAGGAATAGAAATGCAATCCTGGTGCGCCAGCAGTTAAAAGTTGATCGCAAAGATCAGTCACTACTTCCTCACCAAACGCACGAATCGAAGCGGTGTCATCGCCATAAGACTGCAAACGCAAACGAATCCAGCGCGGAATTTCTGCGCCACAAGCATCTGAAAAACGCAGTAACTGGGTGCTATTGGTAATCGGCATAATTCCAGCAATGACTGGCTCAGTGACGCCCAAGTCATAAGCCTCATCCACAAAGCGGAAATACGCATCACTGTTGTAGAAATACTGAGTTACTGCTGAATTGGCCCCAGCCTTCATCTTCTGCACAAAGAAGTCCACATCAGTTGCGGGCGACTTAGCTTGAGGGTGTGTTTCTGGATAAGCTGCGACATCAATGTGAAACCAATCACCCGTTTCTGCACGAATAAATTCCACTAACTCGTTAGCGTGATGAAACTCACCATACTGACCCATGCCAGATGGCAAGTCACCACGTAAAGCTATGATACGTTTAACACCTAAAGCTTGGTATTGCTTTAACATGTCGCGCACGCTCTCACGTGAACTACCAACACAAGATAAGTGTGGAGCAACTGCTGCACCAGCAGCATGAATATCGCTCACTACTTTTAGTGTGCCAGATTGAGTAGAGCCACCGGCACCAAAAGTCACAGAATAAAAAGCGGGCTTGAGCGTTTCACTAAAACGCTCGCGCACCAGATGCAACTTGCTCTCACCTTCAGGTGTTTTTGGAGGAAAGAATTCAACGCTTAATTCCATGATCTTGGGCCTGTATCTCTATTTCTCTATTGAACAATATCTAGCAAGGGGCAGATTAATAACGGTAGTGGTCAGCCTTATAAGGGCCTTCCTTCGTTACGCCAATGTAAGAGGCTTGCTGATCTGACAGTACAGTTAGCTGTGCATTCAATGTCTTGAGCTGCAAACGAGCAACCTTCTCATCCAAATGCTTAGGCAAGGTATAAACACCGACTGGGTATTTATCTGTACCAACTGCATTCCACAACTCGATCTGTGCAATCACTTGGTTCGCAAATGAAGAGCTCATGACATAAGATGGGTGGCCTGTACCGCAACCAAGGTTAACCAAACGACCTTTAGCCAAGATGATGATGCGCTTCTCAGGGTTTCCATTGGCTGCTGGGAAAATTACGTGATCAACTTGTGGCTTAATTTCTTCCCACTTGTATTTCTCGATACCAGCCACATCAATCTCGTTATCGAAGTGTCCAATGTTACAAACGATAGCTTGGTTCTTCATCTTCACCATGTGGTCATGTGTAATCACATGATAGTTACCAGTTGCTGAAACAAAGATGTCAGCCTTATCTGCAGCGTAGTCCATTGTCACCACGCGATAGCCTTCCATCGCTGCTTGTAATGCACAGATTGGATCCACTTCAGTAACCCAAACTTGAGCAGACAAAGCACGTAGAGCTTGAGCTGAGCCCTTACCTACGTCGCCGTAACCACAA
>NZ_NCJB01000397.1:0-1900 GCF_002282275.1 Polynucleobacter sp. 39-46-10
AGTAATAAGATTGGCCTGATAGAGCTCTTTTAGATGGAAGCTAAGCGTTGCATTCGGAATACCCAACATCTCATGAATTTGTGATGGCATTAAACCTGTATCGCCCTTTTGCACAATGAGGCGGTAAACGTTTAAGCGTGACTCCTGCCCTAGGGCAACGAATGCTTGTATTGCTTCAATATTTTTCAGAATTCGATAATAATAGAAATATATTACAAATTAATGACTACGGGGCAAGAAAACCATAGCGCCTCATCACTTGCTTGGACTTAGGCTCTTGTAGGTAGAGATAGAACTCTTTAGCACTTGGTGCAGAGTTTTTAATCAAAGCCATCTTTTGTTTCAGCGGCTTATGAAGGTTATCCGGTATCAGCACAGAAGAGGATTGAGCTTGAATTTGTGGCGAGGAAGCTAGAGATAAGGCGGAGATCGCAAAATCAGCCGACCCAGTTAAAGCAAACATCGTTGCTTGAGAAATATTTTCTCCAAATACCAGCTTGGGCTGAGCCAAATCCCAGACCCCGATACTTATAAGGTATTGTTTTGCCGCTCTGCCATAAGGGGCGTGATCTGGATTGGCTATAGCAATCTTCTTAGCCGCTTGAATTGCTTTCATTAGGGCGTCTTTGTCAGTGCCGAGCTGCATTGAGCCACCTTTTTTCTGCAAGAGAACGATTCTGCCGATTGCATACAGAGTTCCATCATCAACTGTTAAACCATGTTTAGATAAGTCGTCTATATAAGCCTCATCAGCAGACATCAGCAAGCTAAATGGTGCGCCATTTTTGGTTTGTTGCCACAGCACACCTGATGAGCCGAATACCAGTTTTACGTCTTGCCCTTTATCAGTCTTATAGTTGGCAGCAATTTCTTCGACAGCAAACTTGAGATCTGAGGCAGCAGCTACTGTTGGCGCAGTTTGAGCAATAGAGGTCGAGATAAAGAGAGTCAAAAATCCCAACAGGAAGCTTTTAGCTATGCTCATTCAATTTCTCCAATGCTCGCTATTCTTGTAGTGTAACGATTTCTTGCTAATGCTTATTAACCCTTACTAACCGCCACCCTTGAGTTTACGTAAAGCATCTGCCATAGCGTTATTCATTGGGGGCGCAGATCTTCTATCTTCCTGCGGTCTTCTAGCTTCTGGAGTTCTTGGGGTTCCAGGTCGATTTGCCCTTTGCTCAGGCTTTGCGCCTACCGACACTTTAGGGGCTTCATCAGATAGTCGCATCGTCAAAGCAATCCGCTTACGCTTTTCATCAACCTCAAGCACTTTGACCTTCACAACCTGACCTGCTTTAACTACGGTATGTGGATCTTTAACAAAGGTATTGGCTAATGCAGAGATATGTACCAGACCATCTTGATGAACACCAATATCCACAAATGCTCCAAAGGCTGCAACGTTAGTTACGACCCCTTCCAGGATCATGTCCGCTTTGAGGTCGCTGATTTTTTCTACGCCATCTTTAAATATGGCGGTGGTGAACTCAGGCCTCGGATCACGACCCGGCTTTTCCAACTCCTTGATGATGTCTGTGACCGTAGGTACTCCAAACTTCTCATCGGCATACTTTTCTGGACTGAGTCCTTTCAAAATAGTTGCGTCACCAATCACTTCTTTAACGCCCTTCTTGATATCTTTGAGTATTTTCTCAACCAAGGGATAGGATTCTGGATGGACTGCTGATGCATCTAATGGATCTTTACCATTCATGATTCGCAAGAAACCTGCTGCCTGCTCAAATGTCTTGTCACCTAATCGTGGCACACTCCGCAAATCTGCCCGAGTCTGAAAGGCGCCGTTGCTATCCCGATAAGAAACAATACCTTCGGCAACCGTGCTACTCAAACCTGAAACCCTTGCCAGCAAAGGCGCTGATGCCGTATTGACATCTAC